>CANROK010000014.1 GCA_947632205.1 uncultured Bacilli bacterium | reverse complement strand
ATTGGAGTTATACCATCTTTATTTGATAATCTTCCTTATGTGGCAATGGAAGAATTACTTACGGAATTACCAATAGTAGCAAGTAATAATACAGGAATAAGAGAAATGATTACAGATAATAAATCAGGAATCTTATATAATCCATTAGATTATAAAGAATTAGCAAATAAAGTAATAAAATTATATGAGAATGAAGAATATGCAAAAGAATGTGGAAAAAATGGAAGACAAGAGATATTAGAAAAATATGCCCCAGATGTTATAGCTAAACAAAATATAGCAATTTATAAATCAGTAATTAAAGAATTTAATGAAAATAAAAAGAAAATGCATGTTTGTTTAGTAAATTTTGAATATCCAAAGGAAACAACCATGGGTGGAATAGCCATTTATCAAAAAAGAATTGCTGATGCCTTAACTAACAACAATTGCAAAGTTACTGTTGTTTGTGGAACATTTACAAATCCTAGACGTTATTACGAAGATAATATTCATGTTATAAGATTAATTAAAAATTTTCCTTATAAAACATTAAATGATTATTATTCTTATAGAAAAAAATTGGCTAATACAATAAATGAGATAAATGAATTTAACCATATTGATGTAATTGAATCTCCAGAATTGTCAGCAGAAATGATAACTTTTTTAAAAAAGCAAACAATACCAGTAGTAACTAAATTACATACATCTTATACTTTTATAAAAAAATTTAATAATGGTTCATCAATGTTTCCAGAGAAAGTAGAAAATGCAATATATAAAAATGAAAATTATATAATTAATAAATCAGATAAAGTAATATGTTGTTCCAATATATTAAAATCTTTAATGCCAAAATATCATCAAATAGATGATATAAATAAAATAGAAGTTGTTGGTAATCCAGCAAATATATTTGAATTTTATCCTTTGCCTAATGCTCATAATTCAAAAAAGATATTATTTTGTGGTAAAGTAATTGAAAGAAAAGGGGTTTTTGTATTTGCTAAAGCAATACCAATTATAGTAGATCATCTAAAAGATGAAGATATTAAATTTCAATTAATTGGAGATTATAATAGTTTAGAACAACAAGGAGTTTTAGCTAAAGATGCTTTCTTAAATATGATACCTAATAAATATCATAAATATATAGAATTCTTAGGTCAAATAGAAAATAAAGATTTAAATCAATATTTTAACGAAGCTAGGATTGGAGTTATACCATCTTTATTTGATAATCTTCCTTATGTGGCAATGGAAGAATTACTTACGGAATTACCAATAGTAGCAAGTAATAATACGGGTATAAGAGAAATGATTACAGATAATAAATCAGGAATTTTATATAATCCATTAGATTATAAAGAATTAGCAAGTAAAGTAATAAAATTATATGAGAATGAAGAATATGCAAAAGAATGTGGCAAAAATGGAAGACAAGAGATATTAGAAAAATATGCTCCAGATGTTATAGCCAAACAAAATATTGCAATTTATAATGCTGCCATTAAAGAATTTAATGAAAAAAAAGAAATTAAAGATATATGTAATAAATTAAATTTTAAAAACATTAAAGAAATGAAAAATGGCGGAGCTAACTATGTTATAAAATGTAAATATAACGATAAAGAAGTAATAGTTAAGTTCTATCATAAGTTAAAAAATTATAATTATAATTTAATAAAATATATACTTAATAAAGAAATAAATTGTAATAAATTAATAGATTTTTATTCATTTAAAACTTATAAAGTTGGAATTTATTCTTATATAAGCGGAAAAATACATAGATATTTTTCCACCAAACAAATTAATCAAATATTTAATGAATGTAAAAAAATTAATATTAAAATTGAACCAAACTTTTTTATAGATACTATTTATAATAAAGTTGATTTCTATTATAAAAAATTAAAGAATATTAATAATCCAGTTATAAAAGATATTATAAAAAAATATAAAGAAATAAATATTAATAAATTTGATTGTGATGTTGTAATTCATGGTGATTTATCTTATAAAAATATTCTTTGGCATAAAAATGCTTATTTAATAGATTTTGATGAAGTAATAAAAGGTCCATTTGAGTATGAAGCAGCAAGTTTTTTAATAAAAAATTGCTTTGATAATAGTTATTTTGATATTAACTATGCTAAAAAAATAATTTCATATTATCGTAGTCATAATTTTAATTTAAATAAAATAAAAGAGTATTATTATTTCTTTATAATAAAAGTTTTATTTGAAAAATTTTATTATAATCAATTATATTCTCTTAATTTAGAAAGTGAAACGCAAAAGAAAGATTATTGGAAGTGGTGGTATAAATTATTAAATAATAATGCCATAGTTCAAATATTATTTGATAAAAAAGAACATAATTTTAAGTTTGTAAAAGAAATAAAAAATGATTTTAAAAGTAAAATAGATATATTAAAATCAAATAATAATTGTTATATCAAAAAATATTCTAAAAATAGTAATTTGCAATATGCAAAAAATGAACAAGATATATTATGTAATTTAGATGGATATATTAATATTATACCTTTACTATATTATTATAAAAATAATTATATTATTAAATATTATCCCTATATTGAAAATAATACTAAGATAAATGATAGTAAGTTAATTGAAAATGTATATAAATTATCTGAAAGAATGGAAATGATATCAAATTATATTCCTTGTGAAAATGTTACAATATTTAATAAATTGAATTCATTTTATAAAACAATTAAAAATAATGATATAAAAAGAATTATTAAATTAATGATTGATGATAAAAAATTACATGAACATCTTTTGGAAGAGCCACAAATAATTATTCATGATGATTTAAACGATACTAATATTATAGCAAATAATACAGAAATCTATTTTATGGACTATGATAATTTAAAAAAATATCCTAAGTCTATGCAATTAGTATCATTTGTAACTCTCTATTATTTATGTAATAATAAGAGTATTCCATGGAATATTATTTCTAAATATTTTAATATTGATATGATTTATTTTAATAAGTTAGTTGTATTTAGACTAATTAAATTATATAATTATTTTGAAAACACAGATTTGAATACTGAAGATAAAAAAAGAATGGATTTAGTATATAAATTAATAAAGGAGTATGGAAAAATTTATGAAAGAAACTAGACATTTAGGGGTTTATGGAATTGTTATCCATGATAATAAAATATTATTAGTAGAAAAATCAAGAGGAGCTTATACTGGTAAATATGATTTACCGGGAGGAAGTATTGAACATGGAGAAAAACCAATTGAAACATTAAAAAGAGAATTAATGGAAGAAACAGGAGTAAATATTAAAAAATCTACCTTGTTTGATGCTAATTCAGTAGTAGTTAATTGGTTACATCATGAGGAAATGGAAGCAATGCATCATATTGGTATTATATACATTGTTGAAGTTGATAATGATAATGTTAAAACTACAAGTGATGGTCAAGATTCTTTAGGAGCTAAATGGATTGAATTAGAAAATTTAAGTAAGGATATGGTAAGTCCTTTAGTATATGAAGAATTAATAAAGTTAGGTTATAATCTATAAGCAAGTTAAAACTTGCTTTTTGTGTACTCTTTTTGCCTATACAAGCATAAATTAAATTAGGGAGTGATAAATTTGTCTAATTTTAGAGAGATTGTAACTAAAGCTGTTATAGGTAAAGCTAAGAAAACGAGTGGCAATAAATTTCAAGTTGAAACTGAAGAAGTACCTAATACTATTTTAGGATGTTGGGTTATTAATCATAATTTTAATGGTTCTAATAATAATGGTAGTGTTTTAATTAATGGAGCATTTGATGTAAATATATGGTATTCATATGCTAATGATACCAAAACAAGTGTTAGTACAAAAAGATTTACTTATACTGATCGGATGAATGTTCCACTAAAGAATGATACCGTTTTAGATAATAATTCAGAAATTATAGTTCGTAGTTTAAAACAACCAACAGTAACTGATGTTACAATAAAAGATGGTGTAGTTCTTTTAAATATTGAAAAAGAACTAGGTGTGGAAATTGTCGGAAATACAAAAGTTAAAATAGCTGTTGAAGATACAGATGAAGATTATGTTGAATTAGTTGATGAAGAGTTAGAAAAAGAAATAGATAATGTAAATGATAATTATTTAGAAACAACTGAAGTAAAAGATAATAATTAGTCAACAAAAAATGTTGACAGTATTGTAAGATAGATGATATAATAAAGGCAATAAAAAAAGGAGGAATAATCATGGCAGTTAAATTAAGATTAAAAAGAATGGGTGCTAAACAAAAACCATTTTATAGAATAGTTGCGGCTGATTCACGTTTTCCAAGAGATGGACGTTTTATTGAAGCAGTAGGAACATATAATCCTATTAAAGGTAATGATTGTGTTACTATTGATGAAGAAAAAGCTCTTAAATGGTTAAATAATGGAGCAGTTCCAACTGATACTGTAAAAAATATTTTATCAAATGCAGGTATTATTAAAAAATTTAATGATTCTAAGAAAAAGAAATAGGAGTTTTAAATGAGTGTAGTAGAATTTGCTGAATACTTAGTAAAAAGTATCGTTTTAGAACCGGATCTAATTAAGGTTTCCGAATTTCAAGCAGATGAAGATGTTACTATTTTAGAGATACTAGTTCCCGAATCAGAAATGGGGAGAGTAATTGGTAAAAATGGTAAAACTTCAACATCAATTAGAACTTTAATTCAAGCTTTTGCGGCAATTAACAAAATGCCAAAAGTGAAAATTAATATTGATTCATTTTAGTTACTTAATTATAAGTAACTTTTTTTTATGAGAAAAAAGGAAAGAATACTAAAACTCTTAAATAAATAAGTGAAAGGTAAAAAAGAAATACCTTTCTAGAAAGGAATAAATATTAACACCAGAGATGGGAACATTTTATAATTTAAAGTATGATGCAGTATTTAAAAAAGTGGTAGGTAACGAAGAAGACACAAGATTTATAAATAAGATATTAAGTAATATATTAGAAAGAAAAATAGAAGTAATTGAATTTATAAGAACTGAATTACCAAAGGAATATAAGAATCAAAAAAATAATATATTAGATCTGTTAGTAAAAACCAAAGATAATAAAATAATAGATATTGAAGTAAATAGTAATTATGATCAAATAATAAGAGAAAGAAATTTAATTTATTATTGTACAATATATGGGATGTATACAAGAAATGAGTATATGGTAAGCGAAAAAATATTAATAGATTTAGTATATAATGGCGGAAAGAATACACCAAAAAAAGATATAGGGTATATTATATACGAAAAAACCGGGAAATTATTTAGTAGAAGATTTAAAATAATTACAGTAAATATAAGGAAATATAAAGAAGAATGGGAAAGAAATATTAGTAAAAGAAATGATAAATATATAGTTGCCTTAGATGCTAGTAAAGAAGAATTAGAAGAGTTAAGTAAGAAAGATGAAATAATAAAGGAAGTGAAAGAGAAAGTGTTTAGATATAATGAAGATGGAACAATAACAAGAATGATAAGTATAGAAGAAGAAAATAAATTAATGCAAGAAGCAAGAGAGAGAATAGCAAAAGAAAAAGGAGAAAGAAGAGGAATATCCATTGGCAAAAAAGAAGGTGTTTTGATTGGCAAAAAAGAAGGCATTAAAGAAGGAACAAGAATAATTATAAAAAATTTACTAAAATATATGGAAGTAGAAGAGATACATAGAATAACAAATGTACCAATTGAAGAGATAGAAGCAATAAAAAATAGCAAAAATTAGATAATAAATATTAATAAAATATAGGTTATTTAATTAATTTCTTTTAGTTTACAAATTAACTCAAGTCCTTTATAATTGTTATAGAGGTGAAATTTTATGAAAATATTATCTGTAAATGCTGGTAGTTCTTCTTTAAAATTTACATTAATTGAACTTCCAAATAGAGAAGTAGTTGCTAGTGGTTTATTTGAAAAAATAGGATTACCTGATAGTAAATATACTATTAAGTATAATGGCGAAAAAATAGTAAAAGATAGGGCTTTAGAGGATCATAGTGTGGCTGTATCAATATTAATGGAAGAATTAGTAAATAATAATATTGTGAAAACTTTAGATGAAATAGAAGGTGTAGGTCATAGAATTTTACATGGTGGTTCTGAATTTACAAAATCTATGTTATTAGATGAAGATGTATTAAAAAGAATTGCTAAATATAATGAATTAGGTCCTTTACATAATCCGGCAAATATAATGGGTGTTGAAGCATTTATGAAAGTATTGCCTAATGTAAAAAATGTTGGGGTTTTTGATACTACATTTCATCAAACTATGAAAGAAACAGAGTATTTATATCCTGTTCCATATGAATGGTATACTGATTATGGTATAAGAAAATATGGTTTTCATGGTACAAGCCATCGTTATGTTTATAAAACAATTTCTGAATATTTAAAAAGAGATGATTTAAAAGTTATTTCTTGTCACATTGGAAATGGTGGCAGTTTATGTGCTATTGATAGTGGTAAAGTTATTGATACATCAATGGGATTTACACCACTTGCAGGTATCATGATGGGTTCTCGTTCTGGTGATATAGATCCTTCAATTATTCCTTTTGTTATGAAAAAAACTGGTAAAACAGCTGAAGAAATAGTTAATGATTTAAATAAAAAAAGTGGCCTTTTAGGAATAAGCGGTATATCAAGTGATAGTAGAGATGTTGAAAATGCTGCTAATGAAGGTAATGAAAGAGCAATTTTGGCACAAGAAATGTATGCGCAAAAGATAGCTAATTATATTGCTGTTTATAACAATATGTTAAATGGAGCTGATGTTATTACTTTAACAGCTGGCTTAGGGGAAAATTCCAAAAATATGCGTAAAATGATTATTGATAGAATTAAAAGTTTAGGTGTTAAAATTGATGATGAAAAAAATGATTTTCGTGGTGAATTTAGATTAATTTCTACTGACGATTCTAAAATTCCAGTATATGTTGTACCTACTAATGAAGAGTTAATGATTGCTCTAGATACTATGGAACTGATTAGTAAGTAGGTGGAAATTATAATAAATAAACGATTATTAAATAGTATATATAAAGAAATTAAAAAAAGTGAAGAAATAGTAATTGCTCGCCACATTGGACCTGATCCTGATGCGATTGCTAGTACTATTGCTTTAAGAGATTCAATTAGAGATACATTTCCTAATAAAAAAGTTTATGCAGTTGGAGCAGGAGTTAGTAAATTTAAAGCATATGGTAATTTGGATCATCCTAGTTATGAAAATTTACATAATCCATTATTAATTGTTTTAGATGTTCCCAATATGCATAGAATTGATGGTATAGAAAATTTAAATTATAATAAAATAATTAAGATTGATCATCATCCTAAAGAAGATATTAATGGTTTTATCGATTGGACTGATACAACTAAATCTAGTGCTAGTCAAATGGTATGTGAACTAATATTAAATACTAAATTAAATTTAACCAAAAAAGTAGCAGAAAATCTTTTCTTAGGAATAGTTTCTGATAGTGAAAGATTTTCTTTAAAAAATACTACTTATGAAACATTTGATACAGTAAAAGAATTATTAAAACAAAGTCAAATAGATTTTGTATCACTTTATGATATTTTATATACAAGACCATTCAGTGAACATAAATTTATTGCCTATATAACTAATAATTTAATAATTGATGAACATAAATTTGGCTATATTATTATTAATGATGAAACATTAAAAGAATATAATGTTGATAATGCTACGCCTTCTAACATAATAAATAATTATCATTTTATAGAGGATTTGATAGTTTGGGCTTTTATTACGGAAGACGTAAAAAATGAATTATATAAAGTTAGTATTAGAAGTAGAGGACCCATTATTAATGAAATAGCTAGTAGATATAATGGTGGTGGCCATAAGTTTGCAAGTGGTGCTAAAATAAAAACACTAGAAGAAGTTAATAATTTAATAAAGGATTTAAGTATGGCATGTATGGAATATGAAGATAAAAAAGATAAGCAAAAAGAAGAATAATTTATATGATATTTTACTCGATAATAATGAGAAATTGAGTTTATATGATGATGTTATTTTAAAACATAATTTGTTAATTACTAAAGAAATAACAGAAAAAGAATTACCTATTATTATTAAAGATAATAGTTATTTAGAAAGTTATAATATAGCTTTAAAATATATTAGTAGTAAACTTAGAACCGAAAAAGAAATAAGAAAAAAATTAAAAAACTTTAATAATGATGCTATAAAATATACATTAGATAGATTAAAAGACAATGGTTATTTAAATGATTCATTGTATATTAAATCTTATATTAATGATGAAGTAAATTTAAGATTAATTGGTCCAAATAAAATTATTTATAATTTAACTAAATTAGGTTTTAAAAAAGATGATATTATTAATTATTTAAATACAATAGAACAAGATTTATGGTTAAATAAAATTAGAAAATATATAAAGAAAAGAATTGAAAGTAATCATAATTTATCTAGTAATATGTTAAAGCAAAAAATTCTCCAAGAATTAATTATTAAAGGATTTTATAAAGAAGATATAAATTTGCTATTAGAGGAATTTATTTTTGAAGATGATAAAGTTATATATGAAAAAGAATATAATAAATTAAAGAATAAACTTATTCGAAAATATAGTGGTGAAGAATTAGAATATCAAATAAAAATTCACTTATATAAAAAAGGTTTCAAATAAAAAAGTTTCAACATTAATTGCTGAAACTTTTTTATTAACTATTCTTCAGTGTCGGTTGATGCTGTTAATAGATTATTAACATATATACCATATTGTCTATCTATTTCATCATCAGTTATTTTCATATTATATAGTTCACGATAATATTTTAAACTTTTAATTAAAAGTTTACTATCTTCACTTTGTTTTCTATCTACTAAAATATCAATTATTTCATCTCTTAAATCATCTAAAGATTCTTTTTCTTTAGATGCATTACGATAAATTACATGATAACCAAGTTGTGTTGTTATTACAGATGTACTATATTCTCCATCTTTAAGTTTATATGCTGCTTTAATTAGTTCATCATATTCATCACCAAAATCAATATTGATATATCCTAAGTTACCATCTTTGTCTTTAGTTTCTTCATCTTCAGAATATTCTTGAACTAATTTTTTGAATTCTTCCAATTTATTATCAGCTTTTTTAAGTTTATCAATAACTTCTTGGGCTTTTTCTTTTGCAGCTTTTTCAGCATCACTTTTTTCCGTTGTAGTCATATCATCTGTTACTTCTGGAGTAATTAAAATGTGATAAACTTCAATATCTCCTTTAGCTTCATTTTTATAATAATCTTCAATTTCTTTATCTTCAATTAAAGTTTTAGTATATGTATCTAATCCATAATCTTGTAGATTAAGTAAATAAACATATTGTTTATAAGCTTCAATTGTTTGAAAATTAGTTTGACTTCTTAAAGCTTGTAAGAAATTTTCTTCACCACCAAAATATGTTATAGTAGCATCTACAGAATTATCAGCATCAGTTTTTGCTTTTTCTTTATAATCAGCAAATTCTGTTTCATATACATAAGTATCAATTAGATTAATAACAGCTTCTAAACCATACTTATCTTTTAATTCATTAAATACATCTTCAGCACTTATTTGATGTTCTTTATCTCCTTTTTTAAAAGTTACGAAGGCATCTTCACCATTTTGTAATTTAGGAACTTTTCCACACCCAGTTAGTAGTAAGCTACAAACTAAAATTAATAATAAAACTTTTTTCATATTTTTCATATATTTCCTCCCAAGTAGTATTATAACATATCTTACTTTATAATTACAATGAAATTAAACACTCACACTTAAAAAGATTAACCATAAATTATAAATGAATAGACAATAAAGGAGGAGTGAATTATGAACTGTGGAAATAATGGTATCGGTGCTGCTATAATTTTAGTATTGTTTATTTTACTTATTATAATTCTTGGAGCATATATTTAAATTAAATAAAAAGGAGGTAAAAAATGAAAAATTGTAATAACCCATGTGGTTCCCAAAATAATAATAACAATAATTATAACTACTTTTTTATAGTGTTAATTCTTTATATTTTACTTGCAATAATACTTGGAGGTAGTTTAATTTATTAAGGAGAAGGAGTTAATTACTTCTTCTTTTTTTATTGAATTAATTTAAATGTTTTTATATAATAAAAATTACTTAAGGAGTTTTTGGGTATGAATGATTTTGAATTAGCAACATTAAATGGTTATGCATTGTCTATTTATAAAACATTAAAAGAATTAAGTGAGTTAGAATTAAAACAGGAAAATAAAGAATATGATCAAATATTATCTAGATTAAAATTTTCAATTAATTCTGAAAAACAAATATATGAAAGAATATATAATGAAAATAATTATCAAAAATATATTAAAGATGATTATACACTGGCTAACATAATGACAAATATTATTGCCAATAATCAAAAATTTTTAGATGATGCTCATATATCTAATAATTTCAAATATGTAATTAATGATAATAAATCAATTTTAAGAAGGGCATTAATTGACGATACACTTAAAACTATGTTAAATTTTATTCGTAATAATAATGATGATATTGATTATGGAATAAAAATAAAATATCTTTTAGCGTATATTTATCCTAATATATGTTCTTATTTAATAGATAATAATTTTTCAATACCTAAAGATTTATACTGGTATAGTTATTTTATTAAAGATATTTTACAAATATCTGATGATGAATTTTATAGAGAAAGAATATTATTTAGTCATAGCGAATATATAAATGAATATTTTACAGATACATCTTGCCTTAATCATGATAAATCATATTTTTGTAATTATATATCAAGAATAATTTCTTTAATGTTACTGGAAGATTATGATATGAAAATTAATGATTTTGTTGATAAATCTAAAGAAATTGGACTTCATATTACAGAAATTTCGGCGCAAAAGCTTTTAAAAACTTTTAATGAAGACAGAAATATACCAAAAATATTAAGATTGTACAAATAGGGTGGCTTTATGGGAAATTATGGACTTTTAGAAAATGAATATGATATTGTTAGTAATTTATATCAAGTATCAATAGATATTTATAATAAATTACAAGATATTAAAAATGGTAAGAAAGAAATTTCTTTAACTAAATTATTAGAAAAAGAAAAAAGAATTTATGATAGTATACCTAGTTATAGTTTAGTTAGTATTAGTGATTTTATTAATGATGATGAAATATATAATATTGAAAATATGTTAAATTATGCTAAAGATGATTATGAAAAAATTATTAAATCTAGAATATTGAATAAATTATATGATTTAATAGAAAAAAATGATATTGTTTATGATAGGGATGATTATTATGAAGATGAAGAAATATTAAAAGAATATGAAGATAGTGAAGAAAATGTTTTTGAAGATGAGATCAATTCTCTTGAAAACATTGATAGTTTAAGAAAAACCATGTATGAAGATATTATTAAAGTATTAATAAAAATAACAGATAATAAAATAAACAATGAATCTAATATATTATTAAAAGAGAAATACAATAATTTTAAGTATAATATTTTATTTATTTTTGATGAAGCATTACAAAAAGTTATTAAAAGAAAATTTCAAATACCAGAAGATATATTTTTAGATATTGGTTTTACGGAAGCTTTTTATAATACTACGAATGAATTATTAAAAGTAATATATGATGAAGTAACTTGGTCAGTATTAGAAGAACAAATAGAGTATTTTGATGATAAAGATTTAGAAATAACAACTCTTATTGTTCGCAGTGCTTTAGTATTTAGTAGCGATAAAATAATAAAAGATTTTACCAGGTTAATAAATGATTATAATATTGATTTTTTTAAATATTTAAATAATGATAAACAAATACCTAAATTAGTTTTATTTAAAAAAAATATCCAATAAAGGATATTTTTAATTTGCAGCAATACTTGGAAGAGGAGCTATATTTATTGAATCGTCATATTTTTTTAATATTTTACTAAATTCATCATAAACACTAGAATAATTAGTTAAATATTTTTCTTCCATTTTACTAAAAGGTATTACTAAATAATCATTTTTACCTGTAGTATTATTATAACCACGATAAGAATAATTTAAATCTGCTCCAATATCTTTTATTTCAATTGTTGTCGTATTTTTTTCTTTATCTACCGTTTTAACTATATTTAAAGTAGCAAACATCCCAACAACTCCAACTTTTCTTATTTTAGGTGTTTCAGCAGCCATTTGATTAGATATGAAATTACCAAGTGAGTAAAATACTACAGTATCATCAATTTTTTCCCATGGTTCAATGCAATGAGAATGAGTTCCTAAAACAATATCAACATCATTATCGGCTAAAAATTTAGCAATATTCTTTTGTTCAGTAGTTGCATCTTGATTATATTCAACACCCCAGTGCATAGCCACAATTAATACATCAACTTTATCTCTAACGGCCTCTATATCTTTTTTTACTCTCTCTTCATTATAGGTATTTAAAATAAATGGTTCTTTAGAAAGAGCAGAAGCACCAAGACCATTAGTACTAGTAGTGTAAGATAACATTGTATAAGTAATGCCGTTTTTTTCCATAATTGGATAAGTTTCTCGATCTATTTCATCATAGAACATACCAGTTGCTAAGATATCTTGTTGATTGCGCCAGAATGTAGCACTAATTTTAGCCGAAGTAGCACCACCATCCATTGAATGATTTGTTGCTAAACTTACTAAATTAAAACCAGCATCAATCATGTTTTCGCCAAAAGCACTTGGAGTATTAAAAATTGGATAACTACTATACGCTTTATTATCGTCAGATATAGTTTCTTGATTATAATATCTAATATCATAATCTTTAATTTTTTCTTTTGTTAAAGTTAAAATTTCCGAAAAATCATAAGTATTAGTAGTACTATCATAGTAAGAAGTATAAATTGGTTTATGAATAAGCCCATCTCCCGTGGCTATTAAACTGGCTGTGTAAGTTTTTATTTTTTCCTCTTCTTGAGGTTTATTATTTTTGTTATTTAATATTTCTTTATTATTATCATCTGGTGGAATATTACCAATAAATGTACCTACTTTAAATAATAAAAAACCACAAAGAATTACTAATAATAAAATAGTTAATTTCTTTTTTACCTTCTTTTTTAATCTAACCATTATTTTAATTCCTCATATACATCTTTAACATCTTTAATAGGACGAGTTCCATAATTAGGTAGTAAATGCATATGATAATGTTTAATTTTTTGACTATTACCATAATTAACATGAACACTTAATTCTTTTGCATCTAATTTATCCATTAAAATATTAGTATATTTTTTAGCAATAGTATTAATATGAACTACTAAATCATCAGGTAAATCCATAAATGTATCATAATGAACTTTTGGAATAATCAAAGTATGACCATCAACATTAGGATAAGCATCTAAGATAACAATTACTTTATCATCTTCATATAATTTATTACTAGGTACTTCTCCTTTAATAATTTTACAAAATAAACACTCCATTTTTATCACCAATTTAATTTTACTAAAATTAGCAAATTTTGTCTATTATTGATTGTATAAATTAAGATATTTTTAACTTTTTAATGTTTAATTTTTGTTCTTTTGTTAATCTATAAGAATCACTTGCTTTACTTATTAATTTATTTAAAACAAATTTATCTATTTTATCTTTATTAATACTTAAAAAATTATAAGTAGTATCATAATATTTAACTAAACAAATAGAATAATTCCAAGCAATAGCCATATTAACATAATATTTATCACTTTTAAGTGTTAACAATTCATCTAAAACATAATTAATATATTTATCATTTATATAATATTGTAAAAGAATAACAATATAAAATCTTTGATAGTATTCTTTCTTATTATTTTTAATAATTTCTAAATAATTTAAAAAAATTTGTAAATTATTTTTTATAAATTTTAATTCACTACAAAAAGTATCACATATAGCCCAATTATCAATTTTATTTAAATAATTAGTTATTAATTCTAATCTTTTATTATTATCTATATCGATATTGGCAATAATAAAACCCTCGATTATGATAAGTTCAAAATATGTTTCATATTGATAATTAAGTAGTTCTTCAATACTATAATTTTTTATTAAATATTTACTAATCTTTCTTAGAATAGGTATTTTTACTCCAATAATATCATATTTAGTATCACATATTTTTTCTTGAAATAGTTTATATTTTTCATCTTTGTATTTATTAATTATGGCTAATATATTCAAGTTAATCACCAAGTTCATTATAATAAAAAAATAATTATTTGTAAAAGTTTTTCTAAATTAAAATTATTAGTTGAATTTTAAAATATAATCATATATAATAAAAAATTAAAGGGAGGTTTTATTATGATAGAAAATAAAGAAAATAAAAAAATTGGAATAATTATATTTGCTATAATAATGTTATTTTTAGTTTTATTTATTATAGGTGATAATTATTATAAGAATAAAGTGGTTAATGATTTATATGCTCTTTCTTATGATACCAGTGAATACGTTTATTTATCTGATTTAAATTATATGGATGAATCTTATGTTGAAGATGGTTATTATATAAGAAAAGATAAGAATGCTAGTAGTGGTCTTATTACTTTAAATATTAATGGCAATAAAAAGTCATTTATTAAAGGTATTTCTGCTTGGGCATCTTCAAGTATAGTTTATGATTTAACTAATCTTGATTATGATTATTTTACTGCTTATTTAGGAGTAGATGCTAAAGAAACAAGTACTTATTATAATAGTGGAGTAATATTTAGTATTTATACATCTGTTGATAATATTAATTATGAAGAAGTATATACCTCTAAAATATTGAAGGGCTTTAATGATGCTGAAGAAGTAAAAATAGATATTAGTAAGGCAAATTATATTAAACTATATGCTTATGAAAATGGTGATAGTTGGTATAGTATGTGGTATGATGATGCTGTTTATGCTGATGCTAAATTTATTAAAGCAAGTTACAAAGAAAATAATGCTAAAACGTATGATTTAATTAAAAAAGTTAGTGAATATGATAATATAATTAAGACATATGATGCAAGTATTACAAGTGGTGATTTTAGTAATATAGATGCATATGAACTTATTTTGTTACAAAGAGAATTTGTAAAGAATGCTGATTATGAGATTTTACAACAATTACTTAACTATAGTGATGAATATAGTGAAGTATTATCTTGGCTACTAAATGATAAAGAAACATTGGAATTATATGTTTTAGGTGGTGCGCCAGATGGTAATTATGCAACTAGTTTACAAGTATTAAATAATTTATACAAAACATATAAAGATGATTTATTAGATAGAACTAAAATAGCTAATGGTGATACTTTAGGTAATTTATATCGTAAAATGATAGTTAGTTTATCTCTTACTCATTCAGCCAGTGTTGGTTTATGGATAAGTGGTGCACCGGAAGATGTATTAGATCCTAATGGTTCAAATGCTATAACTCGTTATCAAATATATAAAGATTTATATTTAAATAATAAATTAGATAAAAATATTTTTGAAAATTTATCAGTTGAAGAAATGCGTTTTGTTATGAATAACATCATAGATGATGAAGAGATTGTTTGGTTAAATGATTATACAACTTTAAAGAATAGTCGTAATCCTTATTCTTATATTACATATCGTTTTGGTTATGATTATAATAAGGATATATATTATTCATTAGAAAATCAAACCAAGTGGGATCAAAAATATAATAATCATCTTACTAATTTTAATGTTACTTATCAAAAGGGCTATCCAAAATTATGGATTGTCTTTGAAGAGGGTTCAGTTTGTGGTGGTTTATCTAAAACTGGTTCTAATATTCAAGGTGTATATGGTGTTCCATCTTCAGTAGTTTCTCAACCAGGTCATGCTGCGTACATTTATATGACTATAGTAAATGGTGAAAAAGTATGGAATCTTTATAATGATGTTTATGGTTGGGGTGAATCAGGTAAAACTGAAAAATTATCTGTAAGAATGCCTAATGGTTGGGGCGATGGTTCTTATGCTGGTACTTATCCTGCTAGTTATATTCTACTTTCTACTGATGCAATAAATGATTATGATAATTATGTTTTAGCAGAAGAAATATTAATGCTTAGTGATATTTATAAAGATAGTGAAGTATTAGAAACACTATATGAAAAGGCCTTAGATAAACAAAATATTAATTTTGATGCTTGGCTTAATTTAGTAAATTTAGCTATTGATAATAATGTTAGTGATGAAGAATTTTATACTCTTGCCACAAGAATAGTCGATAACTTAAAATATTATCCTCTTCCAATGCATGATTTAATACGTTTAATTGAAGGTAATATGCAAAGTGCTTCTGCTATTGCAGCTTTAACTAATTTGGTAAATAATACTTTAGAAGAAGATGCTTCTTTAGAAAATAGTAATCTAAAACAAGAAAGTGCTATTAAGCAAGTTGCTAAATATTTGTTAAAGGCAAATGATTTAGAAATTGCAACTTTCTCATTTGATGGTGTAAATGCTAATAAAATAGTTTTAAATGAAAGATTTCAAGGTAATGGTGTGGTATGGCAATATAATCTAACTAGTAATACTAACGATTGGAAAGATGCCTCAGGTATGGAAGTTGCTTTAACTCCTGAAGAAATTGCTCTTATCCATCCTGAAACAGATATTATGGTTCGAATAGTTGGGGCTTTAGATAATGTGTATCATATAGATATTTTACAATCTAAGATTGATCCAAATTTAAGTATTAATGATCTTGAAAATACTATATTAGGTTATAATGAATGGACTGAATGGTCATATGATAATCAAACTTGGAAATTATTTAGTGAAGAATTACCTAACTTAGTTGGTGATGTAACATTGTATGTTCGCATTAGTAGACATGCTAGTTACTTAGAAAGTGAAGTTATGGAATTTAACTTTACTAAAGATGATGATGAAGAAACAAATTACTACATTCCTGTTGAAAACTTAAGCGTTGATGCTGTCTCATCTGAAGAAACAGAAAGAGAAGATAATAAGAAAGAAAATGCTATTGATGGTAATAAAAATACTATGTGGCATACAAAATGGGATGGTAGTGATACTGAAAAATATATAGTTCTTAAATTAAATGAAGAAAGATACTTAACTGGTCTTAGTTATGTTCCAAGAGCTACAAGTAGTAATGGTATTGTTAAAAATGCTAAAATACTTGTAAGTATGGATAATAAAGAATGGACTGAAGTAGTAAGTGAAACAGATTGGAGTATAGATAATACTACTAAATATGTTGCCTTCAATGAAGTTACTTTAGCCAAATATGTTAAAGTAATTGGTGTTGAAACCTATGGTAATTATATGAGTGCGGCGATGATTAACTTATTTGAAGATAAGAGTAGAACTAGTATTCCAACTGCTGAATTAGAGTATGATATTACAACCCTTACGAATAAAGATGTAGTAGTTAAATTAATAAATCCAAGTAAAGAAATAAAAATTACTAATAATAATGGTAGTGATACTTATACATTTACAGAAAATGGTGAATTTACTTTTGAATTTGAAGATATTTATGGTAATAAAAATACTTTAACTGCTAAAGTTGATTATATTGATAAGATAGCTCCTGTTGCTAAATTAGTTTATAGTACAATTGCCTATACTAAAAATCCAGTTACTGTTACTTTATCAAGTGATGAAGAAATTATTATTTTAAATAATAATGGTAGTGATACTTATACATTTACAGAAAATGGTGAATTTGAATTTATTATCCAAGATAAAGCTGGTAATGAAAGTAAAATAATAGCTAAAGTTGATTGGATTAGAAATAATAATTCTAATAATAATAATAATAGCACTAGTAGTAAACCATCAGTTAAGCCAGAAGAAGATAAGCCAAGTATCAATCATGATGATGAAAAAAATTTAACAAATGTTAGTAAATCTGATAAATCATATTGGTGGATTCCTCTTTTAGTAATTGGCACATTATTATTAGGTATAATTATTGGTATAGTTCTTGTACTTATCATAAATAAAAAACATGAAGATGAAGAAGAATTTTTAAAAAATGATTTTGAAGAAAAGAAAAAAGTAACAAAGACAAGTAAGAAAAATACTAATAATAAAAATGGAAAAAAGGTGAGAAGATAATTTCTCATTTTTTTAATTATCAAACATTTATAGATTTTTGCTGAAAAAATTTACATTTTTAAATAAAAATAGTATAATGATTGCAATAAAAGAAAAAAGAAAAAGTGGGGGATATTATGAACAAAGATATTATTGCTATCGTTGGTCCAAGTGGTGTTGGAAAAAGTACGATTGCCAATTATTTAACTGAAAATTATCAAGTAAATATGCCAATATGTTTTACAACCCGTGAAAAACGAGAAGATGATAGTTATTATCATTATGTTAGTGAAGAAGAATTTTTAAAGATGGAAAATAATAATTGTTTTTTCTTTACAAGTGGTAAAAATGATAAATATGGTTATATGTATAATTTAGAAAATGATTATCCAACTTTATTACTAACATCTTATAAAAATATTTTAAAATTTTATCAAAATAATCCAAATATAATAATTATTTTGTTATCATTTAGTAATATTAAAGAATGCATTACATCTAGAAATAATAATAGATTAGATATTAATAAATTGAATGAAAGAATTGAATATGCTATTAATGATTATAATAATTACTTTGATAAAGTTTATAAAATATGTAGTTTATCATTAATTTCTGATTTTTATTCAATAACGCAAGTTAACCAAATTATTTCTAGTTTCTTATTAACAAATAATATAATAAAAGAACAAAATATGATAAGGAGGAAGAAAAAATAATGCATATATGTTTAATAGGAGTAGAATATCCACAAGATACAAGTTTTGGAGGTATTGCAACATATCAATATTTATTATCTAAAGAATTAGTTAAATGCGGTAATAAAGTCACAGTTATATGTGGCACTGAAAAAGAAGATTATGAATATTATGAAGATAATATTCACATAATTAGAATTCATACCATTAGAAATAAAGAAACTGTTGAAACTTATTATAATTATAGAAAGAAAATAAAAAAAATAATTAATGAAATTAATAAAAATGATCCTATAGACATAATTGAAACTCCCGAGTTTTCAGCTGAAATTATTGAATTTTTAAAAAATAGAAATATTCCTGTAGTAGTTAAATTACACACTTCATATAATATTTGGTCTAATATGAATAAAACTAAACTTCCTCAAAAATTACATAATGAAATTATAAAAAATGAAGATTTAGTTATAAAATATGCTGATAAAGTAATATGTTGCTCTAGTATATTAAAATCTTTAATGCCAAAATATCATCAAATAGATGATATAAACAAAATAGAAGTTGTTGGTAATCCCGCAAATATTTCTGATTTTTATCCTTTACCAAATGCTCATAATTCTAAAAAAATATTATTTTGTGGTAGTTTAGAAAAACGTAAGGGCGTTTTTACATTCATAAAAGCAATACCAATTATAGTAGATCATCTAAAAGATGATGACATTAAATTCCAATTAATAGGTAATTATTCAATGGAAAATAATAAGGGGGAAAATATAAAACAACAAATATATAATTTATTACCCAATAAATATCATAAATATATAGAATTTTTAGGTCAAATAGAAAATAAAGATTTAAATCAATATTTTAATGAAGCCCGAATTGGAGTTATACCATCTTTATTTGATAATCTTCCTTATGTGGCAATGGAAGAATTACTTACGGAATTACCAATAGTAGCAAGTAATAATACAGGAATAAGAGAAATGATTACAGATAATAAATCAGGAATCTTATATAATCCATTAGATTATAAAGAATTAGCAAATAAAGTAATAAAATTATATGAGAATGAAGAATATGCAAAAGAATGTGGAAAAAATGGAAGACAAGAGATATTAGAAAAATATGCCCCAGATGTTATAGCTAAACAAAATATAGCAATTTATAAATCAGTAATTAAAGAATTTAATGAAAATAAAAAGAAAATGCATGTTTGTTTAGTAAATTTTGAATATCCAAAGGAAACAACCATGGGTGGAATAGCCATTTATCAAAAAAGAATTGCTGATGCCTTAACTAACAACAATTGCAAAGTTACTGTTGTTTGTGGAACATTTACAAATCCTAGACGTTATTACGAAGATAATATTCATGTTATAAGATTAATTAAAAATTTTCCTTATAAAACATTAAATGATTATTATTCTTATAGAAAAAAATTGGCTAATACAATAAATGAGATAAATGAATTTAACCATATTGATGTAATTGAATCTCCAGAATTGTCAGCAGAAATGATAACTTTTTTAAAAAAGCAAACAATACCAGTAGTAACTAAATTACATACATCTTATACTTTTATAAAAAAATTTAATAATGGTTCATCAATGTTTCCAGAGAAAGTAGAAAATGCAATATATAAAAATGAAAATTATATAATTAATAAATCAGATAAAGTAATATGTTGTTCCAATATATTAAAATCTTTAATGCCAAAATATCATCAAATAGATGATATAAATAAAATAGAAGTTGTTGGTAATCCAGCAAATATATTTGAATTTTATCCTTTGCCTAATGCTCATAATTCAAAAAAGATATTATTTTGTGGTAAAGTAATTGAAAGAAAAGGGGTTTTTGTATTTGCTAAAGCAATACCAATTATAGTAGATCATCTAAAAGATGAAGATATTAAATTTCAATTAATTGGAGATTATAATAGTTTAGAACAACAAGGAGTTTTAGCTAAAGATGCTTTCTTAAATATGATACCTAATAAATATCATAAATATATAGAATTCTTAGGTCAAATAGAAAATAAAGATTTAAATCAATATTTTAACGAAGCTAGGATTGGAGTTATACCATCTTTATTTGATAATCTTCCTTATGTGGCAATGGAAGAATTACTTACGGAATTACCAATAGTAGCAAGTAATAATACGGGTATAAGAGAAATGATTACAGATAATAAATCAGGAATTTTATATAATCCATTAGATTATAAAGAATTAGCAAGTAAAGTAATAAAATTATATGAGAATGAAGAATATGCAAAAGAATGTGGCAAAAATGGAAGACAAGAGATATTAGAAAAATATGCTCCAGATGTTATAGCCAAACAAAATATTGCAATTTATAATGCTGCCATTAAAGAATTTAATGAAAAAAAAGAAATTAAAGATATATGTAATAAATTAAATTTTAAAAACATTAAAGAAATGAAAAATGGCGGAGCTAACTATGTTATAAAATGTAAATATAACGATAAAGAAGTAATAGTTAAGTTCTATCATAAGTTAAAAAATTATAATTATAATTTAATAAAATATATACTTAATAAAGAAATAAATTGTAATAAATTAATAGATTTTTATTCATTTAAAACTTATAAAGTTGGAATTTATTCTTATATAAGCGGAAAAATACATAGATATTTTTCCACCAAACAAATTAATCAAATATTTAATGAATGTAAAAAAATTAATATTAAAATTGAACCAAACTTTTTTATAGATACTATTTATAATAAAGTTGATTTCTATTATAAAAAATTAAAGAATATTAATAATCCAGTTATAAAAGATATTATAAAAAAATATAAAGAAATAAATATTAATAAATTTGATTGTGATGTTGTAATTCATGGTGATTTATCTTATAAAAATATTCTTTGGCATAAAAATGCTTATTTAATAGATTTTGATGAAGTAATAAAAGGTCCATTTGAGTATGAAGCAGCAAGTTTTTTAATAAAAAATTGCTTTGATAATAGTTATTTTGATATTAACTATGCTAAAAAAATAATTTCATATTATCGTAGTCATAATTTTAATTTAAATAAAATAAAAGAGTATTATTATTTCTTTATAATAAAAGTTTTATTTGAAAAATTTTATTATAATCAATTATATTCTCTTAATTTAGAAAGTGAAACGCAAAAGAAAGATTATTGGAAGTGGTGGTATAAATTATTAAATAATAATGCCATAGTTCAAATATTATTTGATAAAAAAGAACATAATTTTAAGTTTGTAAAAGAAATAAAAAATGATTTTAAAAGTAAAATAGATATATTAAAATCAAATAATAATTGTTATATCAAAAAATATTCTAAAAATAGTAATTTGCAATATGCAAAAAATGAACAAGATATATTATGTAATTTAGATGGATATATTAATATTATACCTTTACTATATTATTATAAAAATAATTATATTATTAAATATTATCCCTATATTGAAAATAATACTAAGATAAATGATAGTAAGTTAATTGAAAATGTATATAAATTATCTGAAAGAATGGAAATGATATCAAATTATATTCCTTGTGAAAATGTTACAATATTTAATAAATTGAATTCATTTTATAAAACAATTAAAAATAATGATATAAAAAGAATTATTAAATTAATGATTGATGATAAAAAATTACATGAACATCTTTTGGAAGAGCCACAAATAATTATTCATGATGATTTAAACGATACTAATATTATAGCAAATAATACAGAAATCTATTTTATGGACTATGATAATTTAAAAAAATATCCTAAGTCTATGCAATTAGTATCATTTGTAACTCTCTATTATTTATGTAATAATAAGAGTATTCCATGGAATATTATTTCTAAATATTTTAATATTGATATGATTTATTTTAATAAGTTAGTTGTATTTAGACTAATTAAATTATATAATTATTTTGAAAACACAGATTTGAATACTGAAGATAAAAAAAGAATGGATTTAGTATATAAATTAATAAAGGAGTATGGAAAAATTTATGAAAGAAACTAGACATTTAGGGGTTTATGGAATTGTTATCCATGATAATAAAATATTATTAGTAGAAAAATCAAGAGGAGCTTATACTGGTAAATATGATTTACCGGGAGGAAGTATTGAACATGGAGAAAAACCAATTGAAACATTAAAAAGAGAATTAATGGAAGAAACAGGAGTAAATATTAAAAAATCTACCTTGTTTGATGCTAATTCAGTAGTAGTTAATTGGTTACATCATGAGGAAATGGAAGCAATGCATCATATTGGTATTATATACATTGTTGAAGTTGATAATGATAATGTTAAAACTACAAGTGATGGTCAAGATTCTTTAGGAGCTAAATGGATTGAATTAGAAAATTTAAGTAAGGATATGGTAAGTCCTTTAGTATATGAAGAATTAATAAAGTTAGGTTATAATCTATAAGCAAGTTAAAACTTGCTTTTTGTGTACTCTTTTTGCCTATACAAGCATAAATTAAATTAGGGAGTGATAAATTTGTCTAATTTTAGAGAGATTGTAACTAAAGCTGTTATAGGTAAAGCTAAGAAAACGAGTGGCAATAAATTTCAAGTTGAAACTGAAGAAGTACCTAATACTATTTTAGGATGTTGGGTTATTAATCATAATTTTAATGGTTCTAATAATAATGGTAGTGTTTTAATTAATGGAGCATTTGATGTAAATATATGGTATTCATATGCTAATGATACCAAAACAAGTGTTAGTACAAAAAGATTTACTTATACTGATCGGATGAATGTTCCACTAAAGAATGATACCGTTTTAGATAATAATTCAGAAATTATAGTTCGTAGTTTAAAACAACCAACAGTAACTGATGTTACAATAAAAGATGGTGTAGTTCTTTTAAATATTGAAAAAGAACTAGGTGTGGAAATTGTCGGAAATACAAAAGTTAAAATAGCTGTTGAAGATACAGATGAAGATTATGTTGAATTAGTTGATGAAGAGTTAGAAAAAGAAATAGATAATGTAAATGATAATTATTTAGAAACAACTGAAGTAAAAGATAATAATTAGTCAACAAAAAATGTTGACAGTATTGTAAGATAGATGATATAATAAAGGCAATAAAAAAAGGAGGAATAATCATGGCAGTTAAATTAAGATTAAAAAGAATGGGTGCTAAACAAAAACCATTTTATAGAATAGTTGCGGCTGATTCACGTTTTCCAAGAGATGGACGTTTTATTGAAGCAGTAGGAACATATAATCCTATTAAAGGTAATGATTGTGTTACTATTGATGAAGAAAAAGCTCTTAAATGGTTAAATAATGGAGCAGTTCCAACTGATACTGTAAAAAATATTTTATCAAATGCAGGTATTATTAAAAAATTTAATGATTCTAAGAAAAAGAAATAGGAGTTTTAAATGAGTGTAGTAGAATTTGCTGAATACTTAGTAAAAAGTATCGTTTTAGAACCGGATCTAATTAAGGTTTCCGAATTTCAAGCAGATGAAGATGTTACTATTTTAGAGATACTAGTTCCCGAATCAGAAATGGGGAGAGTAATTGGTAAAAATGGTAAAACTTCAACATCAATTAGAACTTTAATTCAAGCTTTTGCGGCAATTAACAAAATGCCAAAAGTGAAAATTAATATTGATTCATTTTAGTTACTTAATTATAAGTAACTTTTTTTTATGAGAAAAAAGGAAAGAATACTAAAACTCTTAAATAAATAAGTGAAAGGTAAAAAAGAAATACCTTTCTAGAAAGGAATAAATATTAACACCAGAGATGGGAACATTTTATAATTTAAAGTATGATGCAGTATTTAAAAAAGTGGTAGGTAACGAAGAAGACACAAGATTTATAAATAAGATATTAAGTAATATATTAGAAAGAAAAATAGAAGTA
This sequence comes from uncultured Bacilli bacterium, assembly GCA_947632205.1. Lineage (GTDB taxonomy): Bacteria > Bacillota_I > Bacilli_A > RF39 > UBA660 > SIG200. The sequence goes on along the minus strand of CANROK010000014.1, from coordinate 2,352 downwards.
ATTGAATTTATAAGAACTGAATTACCAAAGGAATATAAGAATCAAAAAAATAATATATTAGATCTGTTAGTAAAAACCAAAGATAATAAAATAATAGATATTGAAGTAAATAGTAATTATGATCAAATAATAAGAGAAAGAAATTTAATTTATTATTGTACAATATATGGGATGTATACAAGAAATGAGTATATGGTAAGCGAAAAAATATTAATAGATTTAGTATATAATGGCGGAAAGAATACACCAAAAAAAGATATAGGGTATATTATATACGAAAAAACCGGGAAATTATTTAGTAGAAGATTTAAAATAATTACAGTAAATATAAGGAAATATAAAGAAGAATGGGAAAGAAATATTAGTAAAAGAAATGATAAATATATAGTTGCCTTAGATGCTAGTAAAGAAGAATTAGAAGAGTTAAGTAAGAAAGATGAAATAATAAAGGAAGTGAAAGAGAAAGTGTTTAGATATAATGAAGATGGAACAATAACAAGAATGATAAGTATAGAAGAAGAAAATAAATTAATGCAAGAAGCAAGAGAGAGAATAGCAAAAGAAAAAGGAGAAAGAAGAGGAATATCCATTGGCAAAAAAGAAGGAATTAAAGAAGGAGAAGTAAAAGGGATACATAAAATAATTAAAAGTTTACTAAAATATATGGAAGTAGAAGAGATACATAAAATAACAAATGTACCAATTGAAGAAATAGAAGAAATAAAGAAGAATAAATAAAAAATATAACTTGCTAATACTAAAGCAGTTATATTTTTTATTTACTTTCTTTTCTGGAAATGTTAAATTATATATATAAGATAGGGTGGTTTAAATGATATTTATTCAAAATGATTCGGGACTATGTCAAGGATTAATAGATACATTAAATAATATATATGAAATATATGAAAATAATCCTAATAAAAAAATATATATTTATAATAATTTTATTAATAATTCCATTGTAATAAGTGAATTAAATAATTTAGGAATTGAAATTATCGATGATTTATCTAGTGTTAATAAAGAAGATATTATAATAATCAATACTTATGGTGTTAGTCCTAGCATAATTGATTATTTAAAGAAAAATAAAATACAATATATAGATACTACTTGTAAAAGTTTAAAAACTTTAAGAAAAGAAGTATTAAAAAATTATGACGATAATAAAGAGATAGTTATTATAAATAATGAATATAGTAAAATAATTAATAATTGGCTTCATAATAAAGGATTAATAATAAATATTGGCGATGATATAAATTTAAATGTTGAAAAAAATACAATATTAATAGTATCATATGGTTATCCAGATTTAGATAAAATAAAAAGATTAGAACAAGAATTAAAAAATAAATATCCAGAAAAATTAATTCAATCTCTAGTATATAATTGTGAACATTTAAATAGAATAAAAAAATTAATTAATGAAAATAGATTGACAAAAAAAATATTAATTTCCCAACCAGATGAAGAATTAACTAATAGTTTTAATAATATATCTTCTTTTATAAAGTATGTCTTAAATAGTGACTTACAAAAAAATGATGATATTACTTTTATAGGTAGTGCTAATACAACAATAAAAGAATTATACAATTATAAGTATTTATTAACATTTTTATTATTTTATAAAGAAAAATTACAAATATTTAAAAATAAACAAGATGAATTTAATGAGACGTTAAAAAGTAAAGAAGATAACTTTTTAGTTCAAAAAGTTATTAATGATATAAGTTATTTAAATAAAGATGGTAAATACATTAGAGGAACATTAATATCTCTGGGAGAATATTTAGCTAATCCTTTAAAAAAAGATTATTTATCTTTAGCATATGCTTATGAATTATTTCAAACATCTATCTTAATTCATGATGATATTATTGATAATGCTAAACTTAGAAGAGGAAAATCAACTATTCCCCATAAAATATGTAGTGAATATTTAAATAATAAAAATACTAAAATATATCATAAAGATACTTTAAGTTTAGCTAATTCGATTGGTATTTGTGCTGGCGATATTGGCTTTTACTTGGCTAATAAAATAATAATAAATAATTATAATCATCACTCTAAATTTAAGGATATAATAAATTATTATAATGATATTGTTATAAAGACAATTAAAGGTGAAGTAATTGATGTATATATGCCTTTCTTAAATAAATATAACTATTATAATGCCTTAGAAAAAGATATTTTAGAAATATATCATTTAAAAACTAGTTGGTATACAATTATTGGTCCATTTACTTTAGGATATATGTTAGGAGGAAAAAAAATAAGTAATGAATTAACTAATATCTTAAATAAAATAGGGCTTGCATTTCAAATAAAAGATGATAT
>CANROK010000013.1 GCA_947632205.1 uncultured Bacilli bacterium | reverse complement strand
TTTTTAATTTATTATGTAGTTAATCTAATTAATGGTGTTTGATTTTAATCTCTCACCCGTAATTATTCTACACTATCAACTAACTACTACAAATATTTTTATCATATATTCTTCTTACAATTGTTCCAACAGTACGCCCCAGTTCATAAATTCTATTAGCAACTGCTAAAACATTACTAATTAAAGAGGCAGTTATACTGATACTACCACCTTTAACTAAATATAATTCCTTATTACTTAACATATTACCTCTAACCACATTTCTTAGGATTTATTAACCCATCAAAATAACCAATCAGAAAGATAATCGCACCCCCAATTAAAGCTACTAAAGAAAAAGAACTTAAAACAGCACCACCACTAATTTTCAACATTTCTTCATTATTTAATACCATTATTATTACCTCCTCATCTAAATAATTCCAAAATATAATCAATAATTTTTTGTTTATCATAATAAATAGTTACTTTACCTACTTCATTTGGATAAACATATCTATCAACAACTAAATTAATTTCTACAAAAATATTATTATCAACAATTTTAGATGGGCCAAAACTAGTCACTTTATAATTCATTTCTTTATTATTAAAAACAAGTTTATTATTATTTTTAATTTTGTCAGAGAGATTTTCGTTTATTTCAATTTTTAATAACTCATTTTCAATAATTCCATAAGTTATAATTTTTCTTTCAATACTTAAATGACAGGCAAAATAAATAAGAACTATTAAAAGAAAAATTAAGATATAGATTAATACGGAAAATTTAATTATATGTAATCTTCGCAATTTATCATAATTAATATAAAAATCAGGCATTATTTTCTCCTAAAACAAATTCATTTTTAAATAATTTACATTCTTTTTTATGAGAAATATAAATAAAAGTTTTCCCTTTAAGTATTTTTAAAAGATTTTTTAATATTACTGTTTCCATATTTTTGTCAACTTCGCTTAAGCCCTCATCAATAATAAAAATATTGCTTTTCTTTAATAAACCATTATATAATCCACGTGCTAATACTATTCTTTGGGCTTCTCCACCCGAAATATTCGTATGATCAACTTCAATTAAAGAATTATATCGCATGTCTTTTTTTAATACGATATCATTAATTAAACAGATTTCACAAACTTTTTTGAATAATTCAGCATCGTATGATGAATATGCTAAAATATTTTCTTTAATTGTTCCATTAAACAATAATTCATTTTGGGAAATATTAATAATATTGTTTCTAATATCCATTAAATACAGATCTTTGATATTATTATTATCAATTAATATTTCTCCTTTATTTATTAAATATTCTTTACATATCAATTTACAAATAGTACTTTTACCAATACCCGATTTACCATCTAAAAATAAATGTTCTCCTTCTTTAATTATTAAATTTAAATCTTTTATAATATAATCATAGTTATTATAAGAAAAACTGACATTTTTAAATTCAATATTTCCTTTCAAAATTATATTATTCTTCTTTTTATCTTCCTCTTCAATGTTAATAAATTCACTTATTTTCGAAAAAGATGCTTTGATAAAATTATATCGTGGAAGTGCATTAATAACATTCTTTATCGGTGTAATAAAATAAGAAATAAGCATATTAAATGTAAATAAATCAATTATATTAAGTTCTCCTTTATAAACTTTTATAAAGCCATAAGAATTAATAATAAATAAACAGATTTCAATTAAATAATCTTTTACTATATTTGTTAAATTATAAAAATTATTAAATTTATAATTATTATATAAAAGCCCTGCTAAACTCCTTTCTATTTTTTGTAATATTTTATCTTTAATATTAAGATTTTTAATACTTTCAAACATCGCAATATTTTCTAAAACAACACTATTAAAATTAGTTTCATAATTAATATTTTTTAAAGATTTTTTATAAATTAATTTACTTATTAACAAACCATATAAAATATATACTATTATAAATATAATAAGAATAATAAATAAATCTTTATTTATAAAATATAAAATAATTGTTGATATTAATACTAAAGTAAGATCAAGAAATACTGAAACAAATAAATCAGAAAACATATTTTTAATATGAGATAATTCTTGAATTCGTAGCATTATTTCTCCACTAGTCCTACTTTTAATATTATTTAGAGGAAGATTAAACAAATGGCTCAAAAAATCAGGATATAGTTCTAAGTCAATTAAATTATTTAAATGATTTAAATAATATTCTCGCATATAATTTATAAATACTTTAAGAATAGTTAAAATACAAAATAAAAGAATTAAATATTTAATTAAATTATAACTTTCATTTAAAATATTACTACCAATTTTTAAATAATAACTTAATAAAATAGAAAAGAAAGTCAATAAACAACTTATAATAATTATTTTAAAAATTAGAAACTTTTCCTTAAAGAATATATTTAAAAATAATTCATTTATTGTTAAACCCTTTTCTAATTTAACAATTTTATGTCGTGGTTTTACTAAGATAATATTACCAGTAAAAAGTAATTCAAAATCAGAAATTTTCATCTTTTTATAGCCATAACTTGGATCCATAAGATAGGCAATATTCTTTTTTACAGATAATACGACAACAAAATGTTCAACATTATTATTTAATCTTAAATGGGCAATTAAAGGATAAGATAACTCACTGCTGAATAAATTTTTTTCCAAAACCCCATAAGAATCAAAACCCCATTTATTAAAAGCCATTACTATATGATATGCTGTTGTACCTAGTGAACTAGTAAATGTATCTTCTCTTAATTTTTCAATGGGAATATAGCCACCATAATAAGAAATTATATAAGCCATTGAACATACACCACAATCCTTAAAGTCCTTTTGAATTATCGGTTTAATTCGAGCCATTTTTTCCCTCCTCTATTTATTTATTTAAGAGATTTAAATTTTTTTCCTTTTAAAATGGCATATTTCTTTTTTGAGGATAATAAAATTAATTAACAAGGAGCGATATATGATAAATAAACAAAATTTATGGTTTATAACTTTATTTTCTTTAATATTAATATTGGGAATATATTATATTAGTATTGATGATGAAGTAGAAAGTGTTTTAAAAAGTGAAAATAATAAAGTAAATGAGGTTATAGAAATTGATGAATCAGATTTATTAGTAGCATTAGAAGTAGAAAATGATGAAGAAAAACAAGCCCTAATGGAAGAATATCAAGATATTTTACTTGATAGTGAAAGTTCGATTGAAGAAAAAAATGAGGCCTATGAAAATATGCAAAAATTAAATTATAATAAAAGTGATGAAGAAAAAATTAAAAATTTAATTAAAGAAAAGTACAAAGCAAATTCTTTTGTTAAAATAAATGATAATACAATAAGTATAGTTATAAATGATAGCAAACATGATAATGAAAAAGCAAACAATATTATTAGAAGTGTTCAAGAACTATATACGGAAGAAAAATATATAACGGTAAAATTTAATAGTTAATGTTGAAAACTTTAAAGTTTTCAACTTTTTTTGTATTATCTGGTAATTAATGGTAATAATACTAATAGTGATATTTATGAATAGTATTGTTAAACGTTTAAAAGAAGAATTTAAAAATACACCTGATTTAAAAATAAAAGAAATAAAAATCAATTTATTTAAAAGTGTCTATGTGGCTTTTATTGAAACTATTAGTGATAGTGATAAAATTAATGACTATATTCTAAAGAGTTTAGTTTATTATAATAAAAGTAATAATTTAAATAGTAATGTACCAGGTCCAAATACTGTAATAATTAAAAATCCTGATGAAATAGAATATTATATAACTAATGGTTTTGCTATTGTTATTAGTGATAAAAAGATATTAGCGATTGAAGTCAAAAGTAGCTCCGTTATAAGACAAGTAAGTACATCAACCAGAGAACCATCATTATTAGGACCAGAAGATTCTTTCGTTGAAAATATCCAAACTAATACGGGGCTTATCAAAAGAAGAATAAGAACTAATACTTTAAAAACGGAAGAAATTACATTAGGAAGAAAAACTAAAGTAACAATAAGTATTAATTATTTAGATGATGTAGCTGAATATGAAAATGTTAAAATAATAAAGGAAAAACTAAATAATATAGATGTTGATGGGGTTATTGATATAAGTACTATTATCCATTATTTAGAAAGTGAAAATAGAACTGTTTTCCCAACCATAAAAAGAACAGAAAGACCTGATTTTGCCTCCCAAGCATTATTAGAAGGTAAAATAGTTATTTTGATGGATAACTCGCCTTTTGCAATTATATTACCAACGTTTTTAGCAGATTTTATTAATCCTATTAACGATAATTATGTTAAAAGTGTTAATGTGGCTTTTGTTAAAATACTGCGAATATTTTGTTTTATAACATCAATGGCCGTACCAGGTATATTTATTGCTATTATCAATTATAATCAAGAAACGATACCATCAAGTTTACTTATTAATTTTAGCACCCAGCGTTCAGGTGTACCTTTTCCTAGTATTGTTGAACTTATTATGTTACTTATCATATGTGATATTTTAAGAGAAAGCGACTTAAGATTTCCATCCAACTTTGGATCAGCCATCAGTATTCTTGGGGCCTTAATAATTGGTGATGCAGCAGTTAATGCGGGACTTGTTTCTCCTATTGCCATTATAATTGCGGCATTCACTTTTATATCGAGTTTAATATTTACAGAATTAGAAATAAGTAATGCTTTACGAAGTTATCGTTATTTATTCTTATTTGCGGCATCTTTCTTTGGCTTATATGGCATATTTTTAAGTACTATATTATTTTTAATTAATGTTATTTCAATTAGATCTTTAAATGCTCCTTATTTTGCTCCGGTTGCGCCATATAATAAAGATTATTTCTTTAAAACATTACTTAAAGTTAAAGATATTAAAAATACCAGAAGAAGTAGTTTACTTACTAATAAAAATATGACGAAAGGACAATTTCAATGAAAAAATTATTGCTACTTATCATTAGTATTTTTTTACTAACAGGTTGTTATGATAATATAGAACTTAATAATTTAGCTATTGTTACAGGAGTAGGTATTGATTATATTGATGATAATTTTTTTGTTACTTATGAAATATTAAATGATACGAATACAGAAGAAGTAATATCAATGAAAAGTTTTACTACTAGTGGGACGGGCAAAACTATCAATGAAGCTTTTACTAATGTAAATTATAAAGTTAGTAAAAAGCCCTATTTTGCTCATTTAAAAGTTGTCCTTGTGAGTAAAGAAATAGTTGATAATCATTTAAAAGATATAACGGATTTTTTATTAAGAGATACAAATATTAGAGATGAATTTTTCTTACTTTCAACAAATAATTCTACCCCACTCGAAATACTTAGTCATAATAGTAATTATTATCCAGTTGTAAGTGAATTAATTATTAATTTAAAAGATAATGAGAAATATAATAATAATTTAGCCATTGATGAAAATTTTCAACAACTATTGGCTAAAATAATTAGTAAAAATTCTGATGGAATAATTGGAACCCTTAGTTTAAATGATGATGAAATTACTATAGATAATTTCTTAATATTAAAGGATTATAAATATCAAAATACATTAACTAAAGAACAATCCACAATCTATAATTTACTTACTACTAATGTCCTAGCAAAAGAATTTAATAAAATGTATGATAAAGGTAATGTAGCTATTAGTATAACTTATTCTGCAACCGATATTAATGTTTTAGATGACGAAATAAAATTAAACGTTGAATTAAAAGGAAGAATAGTTGAAAATAATCCTAACTTTGATTTAAAAAATGAAAAAAGTTATGCAAAACTTAATAAAGATTTTGCTAAACTAATTGAAGATAAAATTACTGATTTTATAAAAGTATTACAAAAAAATGAAAGTGATGTTTTAGGGTTACAAGAAATATATTATAAAAAAAATCGAAAAGATAATCATAATTTATGGACGCATGCAAATGTTAATGTTTCTGTCAATTTAAAAATTAACACTAAAGGATTTATATTTGAGGTGGTGCCATGAAAAATAAATTAACATATTTTATCAGTCGTTCTTCGATGTTTGGTATTGGATTCTTTATACTATTTAAAAATGCTCAAAAAGATGCTTGGATAGCCATTTTATTAGGAACACTTTTAGCCATATTAATCATGTATGTCTATAAACATATTAAAGAATATTTTAAAAATATTAGTTTAAGAGATACTTTAGATAAGAGTTATGTTGGTAAATTTTATAAACTTATTTTTATCTTATTTTACTTTTATATTGCTACAATTATTCTTATTTTACTTCCAATGTTTGTTAATTCCTTTTATTTATTGTATACTCCTAAAATATTAATCGTTATTCCTTTCTTACTTTTATGTATTTATATTTCTAACAAAGAAAAAAGTACTTTAGAATGGTTAAGTACTCTATTGTGTGTATTTAGTATTTTAATTATTGTTACTTATAGTTTATTTTTAACAAAATATATTAAATTTGATAATTTATTTCCGATATATACTACTAAAAATCTTAATATTTTAAAATGTAGTTTTATCTATGCTTCCATTACTAGTATTCCACAAATATTAACTATTAACTATCATAATAACTTTAAAGATGATATTAAAGATTATTTACTTAGTGGACTTACATCATTCTTAATTACATTCTTTATTATAGTTTGTTTAGGTGAACCACTTATGACTATTTATAGTTTCCCTGAGTATGCTGTCCTTAAACAAATTAAAATTTTAAAATTTATTGAAAATATTGAAAATCTTTCAACATTTATTTGGTACTTTGATTTATTTATTACTTTATCTACCACAATTACTAATATTAAAGAAATAATGCCAAAAAAATATAATAAAATTTATTTTTATCTTTCAATGTTAATAATTATTTTCATTTCCACCTTCTTAATTGGTAGTAATTATCGCATAATTATCACTGTCTTTTATACCTATCCATATATCTTATTTATTTTCTTCTTAATCTTTGTTACTTTACTTATCTATATTAAAAATTCTAAAAAACTTAAAAAGCAATCAAATGAGTGATTGCTTTTTATATCCATCTACTTACATATATTTTTCTTGTTGTATATTCTTCATAATTTGTAAATATTTTTATGATAGAATTAACTAAATTTTGTAATAAATTATTATCTTTCTTAACTTTAATAGTAATTATTTCTTTTTGCATTGTACTTCTAAATAAATAATCATGTAAATAATTGGCTAAAACATGATCAAGTTCTTCTAAACAACTAATTTCCTCACGATTATTAATATCAATGGAAAAAATATAAGATTTGTATATTTTAATAAGTTTATCACTGACTATATCATCATCTTTAAAATTAAAATTAACTATATTATAATAATTTGGACAATATTTTAACACTTCTTTATTATTATTCATATCTAACACTCTCTATTTAATTAAATAATACTACATAGCAAGTGATAAATCAATACTTTACATAAATTTTTCTTATTTTTCTATTTATCCCAAAAAAATAACTATTCTGATAAAATAGTTATTTTTAGTTTAAATAACCAGTCGCATCATTTAAAATTACTCTCCATAATTTTAAATACTAACTAAATATTATCAGTATTTAGTGCAACTTACTTATCTTTAGAGTTTTCTTTCTCTCAAAACAATTGTTTATTGCTTAGCGTAGATAAGAATTATTATTTTTTAATTAATAATTTATTTTACTATAATACATTACAATTTTATATCAACATTATTATTCTTCATAATAACTACTAGATTATAAAATATATAATATATTATTCTTACTAAGCAATTATATTATATAGTACTTTGTTATATTTTGTCAATATATTTTTTATTAAAAAAAGAGCTTAAGCTCTTCCTGCATACTTTCCATCTTTAGTAGTAACTAAAATAACTTCTCCTTCATTAATAAATAAAGGTACTTTAATAACTTTTCCTGTTTCAATCGTAGCATCTTTTTGCGCGTTAGTTGTTGTATTACCTTTAACGGCCTCAGTTGTTTCAATAACTTTATATTCTACTTTTTCTGGAAGAGTTATTCCAATGATTTCTCCTTCATAAAAATCTATGGCTATATCAATACCCTCTTTAACAAAGGATACATCATCACCTAAAACACTTTTAGGTACTTCAATTTGTTCATAAGTTTCATTATTCATAAATACTAAATTATCACCATTAGTATATAAATATTGTACTTTATTTTTATCAATATGAGCTTTAGTTATTTTAATATTAGTATTAAATGTTTGCTCTACTATAGATCCAGTTCTTAAATTTTTAAGTTTAATTCTAACGAATGCTGGTCCTTTACCTGGTTTTACATGTTGAAATTCTTGAATTAAACATAAGTTACCATCAATGATAACTGTCATACCATTTTTAATATCATTAATATTAATATTCATATTTTACCTCCTTATATCTTATTATTTCTTTTCTTTTGCTACTACACTTTTACGACAATTAGAACAATATTTTTTTACTTCTAAACGTTCAGGATTATTCTTTTTGTTTTTGCTTGTTGGACGTAATTCTTTACCACATATAGTACATCTCATAGTTACATAATTACGATTATCATTTTTAGCCATATAAAATCCTCCTCATCTAACTATCATATTATATCAAACTTTTAGGCATTTTCAAACAAAAAATTCATAATATTATTAGAAATATATTTAGTATAATGAATTTTTTGATATTTATAATCTCTATCTACATATAAATTAGGGGTTAATACTATTATACTGTACTTTGGATCATCATATGGAGCAAAGCCCACAAAAGCATTAGAGATGGTTTTAGTATCCATTATATTATCATTATCAGTGTCGATATATGTTTCACTAGTACCTGTCTTTCCAGCCCCATTATAATTGATTCCAATATACCCTTGGGCTGTCCCACTTTTTATAGCCATATGCATGGCTTCCTTTAATCTTTCTAAATACATATTATCTAATTCTACTTTATTTAATATATTATATTCATTTTGTAAAATAATATTGTCGTTGTTTTTAATTGTTTTCATTAAACTAGGACTTCTTCTTTCTCCTAAGGAAGCAATAGTATTAACATATTGAAATAATTCAATGGGAGTATAAGTGTCATATTGTCCTATACTTAAATTAAGTAATAAATCATTTTTAATTGTATTACCTATAATACCAGTTGTTTCATTAGGTAAATCGATTCCTGTTAAATTACCTAAACCATAACTTTTAAACATATCTCGAAATTTATTAAAATCTTCTTTTTCAACTTCTAATTTCATATTATATTTATATTTATTATTAGTTATATTAATGGCAATATTAAATTGATAGTAATTACTACTTTTACTAATTGCTGTTAAATCATTTATTTGTCCTAAACTTTTATAACTGCATTTAAGAGGAACATTATAAAGTTTTATACAGGCATCTTTAATATTTTTATTAATTTCTATAACATTATATTTATATCCTGTACTTACAGTAGCCATTTTTACCACGGAACCAACTGTGTAGGAAGTATTAATTAAATTAGTATTAGTATTTTTAAAAATTGGATTATCAACATCTCCTATTAACTTTTGACCACTTAATGCTAAAATTTCCCCTGTCTTTGGAATACCCACTATAGCATATGCTTCACTATAATAATCAGTATTTTTTAATTTTTTAGCATTAATTATATTCTCTTTAATACTTTTTTCTAATTCTAACTGAGCATTTATATCAATTGATAATACTAAATCATTTCCCCTTCTTCCTTCTTTATATAAAGATATAGTATTATCTTTATTCACTTTATACAAATCTTTTTCACCTTTTAAATATTCTTCATATTCTTGTTCTAAATAACTAGTACCTACAATATCATTCCTTTTATAACCATTCTTTAAATACATATCTATCTTTTCTTGCGGAATACTACCAATTGAACCAAAAATATCTTTTAAAGTATCACCATAATTATAGATTCTTTCCCAAGTCATCTCTTCTGTAATACCTTTTATATTACTATCAACTATTTGACTATATTCCCAATCTGTTATTCCCTTTTTAATTAATTTTTTATCATAAGAATAACCTTTATTCATTAAATCATAAATAGTGGCACTTTTTTTATCTAAATCACTTAACTTACTAATATCATCTTCGGTAACTCTTTCAATCTTTTTCTTATTAATATCTGTTATATTTAATTTTCTTTCTCTATAAAGTTGCCATTCTTCTTCTTTAATTAAATCATCTCCATTATTATTTAATATTAACCAAAACTTTTTTAAACTATCTTCATTAATATTAATATCTAAAATTTTAGCAAGTATGTAGCTTATTTCTATTTCTTCATCTTTCGATATATTACTTAATTTACTATAATAAATACTTTTTATCCCAATATTATCTACTAAAACAACACCATTTCGATCTAATATTCTTCCCCTTGGTGAACTTTCCCCATATACAAAAACATTAGTTTTTTCTAACAATAATTTTTCATATTTGGCTTTATCAAAAACACTTATATATAAAATTCTTATAATTAGAATTAAAAATAACCCAATTATTAAGAAATATTTCTTCATATAAACCACCATTATTAGTATGGTTTTATCTAAATAATGTATTCTATTTTTATTTTTAGCATAAATTATATTAGGTGATCAATATGTTTAACATAATAGAAAGATATATTAATAAAATGACTAAGGAAGATATAAGATCTTTTGCTATAAATAAAAGTATTAATTTATCCGAACAAGAATTAGATTTTACTTATGATTTTGTTAAAAAAAATTATAAAAATTTCTTTCAAAATCCTAAAGTATTCAATATAGATAGATATAGAAATAATTATTCACAAGAAAACTTTAGTAAAATTACTAAAGTTTATCAAGAGTATATGCAAAAATACGCTAATTATTTATAATAATTTCTAATGTCTTCTTTTAGATTGTCATTAAATATCCCTTTTCTTAACATTTCTATTTCAAATTTATAAGGAGGATATAATAATTCTTTAGAATTTTCTAAAGCATTAACATAAGGTGTTTCTAATATTTTAGGAACATCTTTTAATTTATCATTATTAACTATTTTTAAAATAGTATCAAAGCCAAGAGTACCTAAACCAATATTTTCATGACGATCTTTATGTGAACCACAAATATTTTTACTATCATTAACATGAATACATTTAATTAAATTAATATCAAGGATTTTACTGAAATTATCTAAGAATTCATCAAAGTTATCTAACTCATAACCAGCATCATTTAAATGGCATGTATCTAAACAAATACCAATATTTTTAGAATTTACCCCATCTAATATTGTTTTTATTTCTTCTAAAGATGCACCACATTCACTACCTTTACCAGCCATAGTTTCAAGTAAAATCATACATTTATTATTGTCATTTACAACATAATTTAAAGCTTCAATTATATTAGAAATACCTTCCTCTTTAGATAAATTAACACTACTACCGGGATGTAAAACTAAATATTTAACTCCCAAATCCTCACATCTACTCAATTCATTTTTTAAAAAACTTATAGAAAAATTCCAAGATTCTAATTTTTCTTTATTAGCCAAATTTATTATATAAGGAGCATGAACAATAACATTTTCCATACATATATTATTTTCTTGCATTAACTCTAATGCTTTTTTAGTTAAATTATTATCTATTTTGCTTCTTCTAGTATTTTGAGGAGCTCCTGTATAAAACATTAAAGCATTAGCATTATAACTTAAACACTCTTTAACGGCTCCTAAAAATTGCTCTTCATTAAATTTAACATGACTACCTATATACATTGTACCACTTCCTAAAAATAATTATAATTTAAGCAAAATAAAAAAACAACCGAAATTAATCAGTTGTATCACAATTACATATTTCGTAATTTTCATTCCATGATTCATTGTTAATTTGTCCATATTCAGTATAATTAGTGTAATTTAAACCAACAAATCTAAACTCTGCATTCTTAGTTAAATAAAGATTATAAACAGGATTATTAATATCTGTAATATCAATAATTACTTTACCCTTATAACCATTATTAACATAATATTTATATTTAGATAATTTTTCAATCGTTACACAAATATTTTTTTCATTAGAACAACTTATACCATCATTAGGAATTACAATATTATTATCTTTATAATTTGCATATACCTTTTCAGCGGCTTTAACAACATTATTAGCTTCAATTCGAAAGGCATTTTCTCTAGCCGATGACATTAAAGGAATACTAGTAAGTGATAATATTATTATGGCAAATATTAACAAAATAATTATGCAAATTAATAATATTAAAGGATTTCTTTTTTTATCTTTCATGGACTATCCTAACTACCATAGTTCGTACAATTAATACCTTTTCCTTCACTCACATTAGCTGAAGCTGCAACATATTGTTTTACATCACCATTTTTTACACTGCTCTTTTCGACATTTGTATAATATTCACTATTATGCATTATTAAATGATATTTATAAGAATTATCATCAAAGTTGTTTTCTATTATAACTACACCTTCATATTCTGGACTAGCACCAGTGACATCTTCTGAAGCTTTATCATAGTATCCTAATTCTACTAATTTTTTAATTGAAAAACAATATGTAACTTTTCCACCAGCAACTTCTGTACCAGAGCGCTTAAAATCCGAACCATCTACAAGATTATCAATTTGACCTAAACTATAAATAGTTATAGTATCTGAAGCCGCTCTAATTGCTTCACCAGCTTCTGTTGCAAAAGCTTGTACTTTTGCCTTGTTCATAAGTGGTAATACTGTTCTTGTGGCAAGTACCATTACAATTGCAAGAACTACGATAACGGCTAATAATTCTACTAATGTAAATCCTTTCTTATTTTTCATTATATTTTTCATTAATCGCACCTTCTATCTTATAAAATAATCTTACAATAAATATTTTTGATTGTCAATTATAACGCTTTCATTTGTACAAGAATTTTATATTAAATAGTAATACTTGAATGAGCAATATTACCTACATTATCTTTTACACAAACATAATACATTCCACTACCATTTAATGGTAAAATATTACTATCTGTAAAATTAGAAGCATTACTACAATCGGACTTAGCTAAATAATATCCAGCAATACCGGAGCCAAGTCCATCCGTTGCATAAATAGTAAAAGTTGTGTTACTTGCATTGGCTTTAGAATCTTCAATATTTATTAATGGTTGTTCATTATCTACTCTTAGGCCAAAATTTACTCTAGTAGTTTTAGAATTATTAACTAATTGAAAATTAAATTGTAAATTCATAACATTAATACTTCCCAAATCATATTGCATTAAATTGCCACCAATTAGATAAGTTCCATTAGTACTACTCCACATACATTTATTGCTTTGCAATTGAGGATCACAAGTAACATCGGCTTTAAGAGTTATTTTGCAATCAGAGCCACATTTATCAATGGTTCTTATCCAAGCCCCATTATTTAAATTAGTTCCATTTAATTGGGCTTCTAATCTTATTTCAATATTATCATCTATTAAAAGATTACGGTCACATTTATTATTAGTAATATATTCTTTATCTTTAAAAGTTGCTCGATAATGATCTCCCTCTTTTATAGCTTTTATACCATAACAATTTAAATTCTTATTAGTAACCGGATCAACAACTACGTCATTTATAGCATCGTCACTATCCATGTAACCAAACATAATTAAATCTTCAACAAAAAATAAAGTATCACCAGTATCAAATGCATATCTAGCTCCAGCTATTTCAATACTTTTTATAACATTATTCTTTTGTGATTTTTTAATTAATGCGGAAGCATTATTAATACTAGGAACCGCAACAACAAGAAGTATTGCTAAAATAGCTATTGTCGCAATTAATTCAACCAAAGTAAATCCTTTATTATTCATATAAATCACTATAATAATTTTATCTTATTTAAGATTATTTGACAATAGGAAAAATTAACTAAAAACAACATCTAAAATCATCATTATAACAAAACCAATTATTGTAAAAAAGCTCATTAAATTTTTACTTTTACTATTTTGACTTTCTGGTATAAGTTCACTTATCGATACATAAATCATTGCTCCAGCTGCAAAAGCTAAGAAAAAAGGCAATATTTTTTGAACATAAATAACTAATAAACATCCTAATAAACCGGCAAATACTTCAACTATTCCACTAAGCATTCCATAAATAAATGCTTTAAAGCGACTAAATCCTTCTCTTCTTAATGGTAAACTTACAGAAGAACCCTCAGGGAAATTTTGTATTCCTACTCCCACTGCTAACATAAATGCTGATGCTAAAGTTGAACCATTATTAAAAGCAATTGAGCCAAAAGCAACTCCTATAGCAAGCCCTTCAGGAATATTATGAAGTGTAATTGAAAACATTAACATTAAACTTCTTTTAACACCATTTATATTTTTAGTTTTCTTTTTAGCAAGATATTTAGAAAACGCTTTATCACCTATAATTAGCAATAATCCACCTAATAAAAATCCTGATGAAATTGTTAACCATACATTCATATTTAAAGCATTAGCAGACGTAATAGCAGGATTTAATAAAGAAAAAAATGATGCTGATATCATTACCCCAGCTGAAGCTGCTAACATCCCATCTAACACTGTTTGATTAATTTTTTTAAAGAAAAAAACAATCGCTGCTCCTAAAGAAGTTATTCCCCAAGTCATTAAAGTTGCTATTAAAACTTGTATACATATAGACGAATTTATATAATAATCTACCATTTTAACACCCTATAGTATTTTAGGTTATAATATAATTTAAGTGTGGGCAGAAAAAAAGAAATATCATATTAATATTTCTTAAATGATTAAATTAAGATGTAGCTTTAGAAGTATCTATTGAACACTTAAATTCAGTTGAACTAATAGTTACTTTCAACTCTGATCCGGCAGTTCCTTTTCCTTCACCTAAAGATTCTCCAGCTAAATATCTTTGATCAGATTGAGTATTATTAAGTTCAATATCGGCATTAATATATGCAACACGATTTTCAGAATTCAATCCATTAACTTTATATATTATGTTATATACTTTAGAATTATTTTTAATGGTTGATAAATCAAGTGTTTGATTATTTTCATTATTAATAGTCGTTTGATCTGTTCCTAAATAAAGAAAAGCGTCACCTTGCTCTAAAACACCAGCCATAGATCCAGAAGTAGTAACTGTTAACTGAGCTGTACAAGTATAAGCCGTTTCATCATTACCACCAACTAAATCAGCTTGCGCTATTATATAATTTTTTCTATCAAGAGAATATTTACCATTTGAAGTATCTGGATTTTGACTTGGATCACTAGGTATTAATGCATAATAATGTTTAACTGAATCAAATTTTGCCATATCAGTTGGTGTTATAGTCATTTCCAATGTAGTATTAGGACTAGTTAATGTAATTGCTCCTACAGGATTACCATTACCAGTAAAAGTAATTGGACTAGTACTATCTTTAGTTTCAACAGTATAATATGCAAAAGTAGCTCCAACAACTGCAACTAATAATGTAATAATTGCTATAGTAGTTAATAATATCGTATTCTTTTTTTCCATTCTATTATCTCCTAATCTTATTATACTTTTATTATATTAAATTCTTATTTTAAAATCAATTAAAGCATTTAATAAATAGTTAAATTTTGTAAAAAAAGAAATATCATAATAATATTTCTTAAATGATTGATTAAGATGTAGCTTTAGAAGTATCTATTGAACAAGAAAAATCAGTAGATTGAAGAGTAACTGTTAAAGTAGATCCTTTAGTTCCTTGACCATCACCTAATGAAGGTCCTGCTAAATATTTTTGATCTCTATCAGTTGCATTATTTAACTCTAAATCAGCTTTGATATAAGCTTTACGATTTTCACTATTTAAACCATTAACTTTATATACAACTTTATAAGTTTTTGAACCACTTTTAATTGTCGACAAATCTAATGATTGTTCTTTTTCTTGATCCATAGTTGCATTAATGGTTGTAAAATATAAAATAGCGTCGTTAGCAGCTAAAACACTACCCATAGTACCATCACCAGTTGTTAAAGTTACAATTAAATCTGCAGTACAAGTATAAGCAGTTTCATTATTTCCACCTACTAAATCGGCTTGATTCATTATATATTCTTTTTTAGTTATTCCATAAATTCCACTAGAAGTTGATGGTGCTTCGCTAGCCGTACCAGTAGTTAAAGCATAATAATGCTTAGTTTCATTAAACTTAGCCATATCTGTTGGGGTAATAGTCATGCTTAATGAAGTATTTGGACTTGTTAGTGTAATTGCTCCTACAGGATTACCATTACCAGTAAAAGTAATTGGACTAGTGCTATTCTTAGTTTCAACAGTATAATATGCAAATGTGGCACCTACAACGGCAACCAATAAAGTAATTATAGCAATTGTCGTTAATAATATAGTATTTTTTCTTTCCATTTTTCTCATTCCTAACTATCTTTATATAACTCAATTATATTAACAAATAATTTTAAAGTCAATTAAAAACAAATGATTATAAAGTAAGTGTAAAGTATTGTCAAGAAAAAAGAAGCATGGCTTCTTTTTTAATAAGTTTTAAATTAACTTGCTTTTTTAGCATCAATAGTACAACTAAATGCCGTTGTTTCTAGATAAACATTTAACGTTGCACCTGCAGTACCTTCACCAGCTGTTCCTACACCAGCACCGCCTTCAACTATGCCTTTATTAGCTCCGGCTAAATATCTTTGATCTTCATTTGCCTTATTAGTAATTTCAAGATCGGCAAATATATTAGCTTCACGTTTTTTATCTTTAGTATTACCATCAACCTTATATATTACATCATATATAATTTCACCAGTTGCTTGATTTTCTTTTACTAATTCGGATAAGTCAAGAGTTTGATCTGTTTTATAATCATTTTCTCCAGGTCTACTCATAGTAGTATGATTGGTTGTAAAATATAGTATAGCATCCCCTTGTTTTAAAACTTCACCCATTGATCCAGTTGCTGTATTAAGAGTAATTTTTAATTTAGAAGTACATGTATAACCTGTTTCCTCATTTCCACCAACCAAGACAGCACGAGTCATTATATGATTTTTTCTTGAATTAGCATATTTACCATTTGTATTTGAGGTTTCTGCTTCATTTGGTGTTTCTAAATCACCTTCAGCAGATTTATATACTAATGCATAAAAATGTCTATCTTCTGTTGGTTGAGCCATATCTGTTGGTGTTATAGTCATACCTAGCTCTGTATTAGGACTATAAAGAGTAATTGCTCCAACTGGATCTGAAGTGGCATTTACACTAATTTTTGAAGTACTATTTAAATGTTGAACAGAATAATATGCAAATGTGGCTCCTACAACTGCTACAAGTAATGTAGCTACTGCTATTACAGTTAATAATATTGTATTTTTTTTATCCATGTTTTTTCCTTCTCCCAATAATATCGAGATAACAATACATTCCCTATATTCTATACATTTATTTTATAAAAAAAAAAAATTAATGTCAATATGCGATTATTATTATTTACAAAAAAAGTGATAGCTTTATTTATCACTTTTATTCTTAAATTGTAAAATAATGGGTGTACCAATAAGATCAAAATTTTCTCTTAATTGATTTTCTAAATATCTTTCATAACTAAAATGAACTAACTTCTTATTATTGACATGAAATGTAAACTTAGGAGGAACAATACCTGTTTGAGATACAAAATATATCTTAAGTCTTTTACCCTTAAATGATGGTGGCTCATGCATATTTACTGCTTCCATTATTACATCATTTAATAAACTTGTTTTAATTTCTTTATTATTATTGGCATATGCTCTTTCTACTTCCATTATTATTTCATTTATTCTTTTCTTTGTTTTAGCAGATGTAAAAACAAAATTTATATATGGTACAAACTTAAAATATACTTCTAATTCTTTTTTCCATCTTTTGATATCTTCATTAGGATCTTTAACAGTATCCCATTTATTTACAACTATAACAATACCTTTACCACTTTTAATGGCATAAGATAAAATATGTTTATCATGTTCAATAATACCAGTTGAAGCATCTACTACTAAAACACAGACATCACTTTCTTCGATGGCTTTCATACTACGCATTAAACTATACCTTTCTAAATTTTCGTATATTTTACCTTTTTTACGCATTCCTGCCGTATCAACAACAATATATTCTTTATTATTATATTTAAATTTTGAATCAACTGCATCAATTGTTGTTCCTGCTATATCACTAACAATTACTCTTTCTTCATTTAATAGAGCATTAATTAAAGAACTCTTACCAGTATTTGGTCTTCCTATAAAGCAAAATCTAATTACATTATCTTCTTTTTCTTCATTTACTACAATATCTTTGGTAATATAATCGAGTAATTCATTAAATCCCAAATTATGTTCAGCAGATACGGGCATAATTGCCTCAAATCCTAATTCATAAAAATTATAGATATTATCTTTTCTTTTTGCATTATCAATTTTATTAACTACAACTACTACTTCTTTTCCACTTTTCTTTAACATATTGCGAATATTTTTATCAACACTATCTAAATCTTGTTCCCCATCCACAACAAAAAGAATGATATCAGATTCATCTATAGCAAGCTCGGCTTGCATTAAAATATCTTTATCAAAATTATCATCATCACCATGTAATCCCCCAGTATCAATTAAATTAAATTTTTTATCTTTATAATTTACTACGCCAAATATTCTATCTCTAGTTATGCCTGGTTCATCCATAATAATGGCTTTTTTTTCTTTAATTAATCTATTAAATATACTACTTTTTCCAGTATTTGGTTTACCTATTAAACAAGCTGTTTTCATAATAACCTCACCCACAATTTAATTTTCCATCAAAATTAGCCACAGCTTTAATTCTTCTACTTCTAGCATAAATAATAATTTCTTTATCATCTAAGAAATTACTTTCATCTCTAGGATCAACAATACAACCCGTACCACTAATAACATCATTACAACTATTACCAGTATCATTATCAACATATTCTGGTACTAAATCTGATACTTTAATTTTAATACAATTATAAGTTTCATATTTTGAAGAACTATTTAAAATGAAATTCTTTCTAGCTTGACCATATTGTACTGCAGCTTCTTCTAACATGGTTATTTTCTTTTCATACATATTTTGTTGAATTCTTTTACTTATACCACCCACAGCTGAAACAGCAATAACTACTACTATACTTAATATAATAATAACTGCTAGCAATTCTACTAATGTAAATCCCTTCTTTTTATTCATTTGTATCTCCTTCTAAATATTTATTAATAATATCTAATATTTCTCCTCGACCTTTTTTAGTAATCGTAGACCAAGGAATAAAATCTTGTTTTAAATCTAAAGTATTTCTAATTAATTTATCTTGTTTAATTCTTTTATTTTTCGTTACTTTATCATATTTAGTAGCCACAACCGTAATATTTAAATTATAATACTTTAAAAAATTATACATTAAAATATCATCTTCTGTTGGTTTATGACGATAATCTACTAACAAAAATACATGACATAAATTTTCTCTTGTCTTTATATAATCTTCAATCATTATGCCAAATTTCTTTTGTGTTTCTTTAGAAACACTAGCAAAACCATAGCCAGGTACATCAACTAAATAAAAAGCATTATTAACTAAATAAAAATTTAATGTTTGTGTTTTGCCTGGTTTTGATGATGTTCTAGCAAAATTTTTTCTTTCAATTAAGGTGTTGATAAAACTACTTTTACCAACATTACTACGTCCTAGTAATAAAAATTCTTTTTTTAAATCAGTTGGATATTGACTAACACGAATTGCAATTAATGGTTCTTCAACACTATCAATTTGCATAATTAACTCACCTATTAAAATTATATATTAAATTTCAATTATTTGCAAATTTTATAAGTAATTGTATTGTTTTTTAAATATCTTTATGATAATTTATTTGTGTGGGCGGGAATGGATTTATGGTTAAATATAATTATACAATTTTTGATTTAGAAAATAAATTAAGTGATCTTCAAAAAATTTATTATAAAGAAAAAAATATTTTTAATAAACAAGATATAATCTATGATGTAAATTTATTAAGAGATGAAATTGAAAAATACTATAATTCTACTGAAAGAGATTTTCCTTTAATTACTCTTTTTAAAAATTGTAAAGAAATTAATAAACCATATTTCTATTTAATGAATGAATTTAAAGATTTTTTCAGTATACTTAGAAACAGAGATGTAGAGTTACCCAATCTTAAAAATAAATGTTTAGATAATGATAGTTTATTTGATATTGCTAATGAATTTTATGCTTATTTAGGTCATCCCTTTTATGGTTATTTTCAAAAAATATATAGACAAAGAAGGAAACATATTAATTTTGTTTCTTATAATAATAATGAAATATATGGAAATACATTATTTTTAAGATATTTTAACGAGGCCTTTATAACTATTAAAAAAGTTAATACTTTAGAAGATGCTAGTACTTTAATTCATGAAATAGGTCATGTTATATCTGCTTATATGAATCATAATTTTATCTGTACTCATTATTGTGAAATAGATACTATAACATATGAATTGTTATTTATGGATTATTTTTATGATAAATATCATGATAATGATGCTCTATTTATGAAAGCTGATATTTTAAACTCTGCAATTAATGCTAGTGACGAAGTAGTTAATTTAAATAAACTTGCTATTTATGAAAAAATGAATAATAAATTTTCTAAAAATAAAACGTTAAAAACATATGCTAATATGATTTGTGATTATGATTCTCTAGATTTTGAAACAATTTTAAAAGATTATCGGGAAGATAAAGTTCTTACTTTAATTGGTACTTTATTTGCTATTGAACTTTATTATAAATTTAGAGAAGATTTTAATTTAGGAGAATATTATTTAAAGAAAATAGTAAATATTAATGCAAGTAATAATGAACAACTATTTAATCATATAAAAAGATTTGGTTTTATTCCAAATCTTCATACCAAAGAATTTGAACATGATATATATGAACCAGTCAGAAAAATGACTAAATGGAAAAATAATTAAAATGGCATTTTCATTTTTTCATTACTAATATTTTTCATCATATCGCGCATAGTTTCAAATTGTTTTAGTAAACGATTTACTTCTTCAACTGTTCTTCCACTACCTTTAGCAATACGTATTTTACGTGTTGCTTTTAATATTTCTGGATGTTTTCTTTCATATGGAGTCATAGATAATATTATGGCTTCAATATGGGCTAAATCTTTTGGATCAATTGAAATATTATTTAAACCCATACTTCTTGCTTGGGGTAACATTTTAATAATATTTTCAAGTGGTCCTAATTTTTTTATTTGTTTAAATGTTTGTAAAAAATCTTCTAAATCAAATGTTCCTTTTTGCATTTTTCTGGCTTGTTCTTTAGCTTCATCTTCGTTAATTAACCCTTCAACTTTTTCCGCAATTGATAATATATCCCCCATATCTAGAATTCTTTCCGCCATTCTTTCTGGATAAAATTCACTTAAACCATCCATTTTTTCGGAATCACCAATAAATTTAATTGGCACATTTGTTAAGTGCCTTAAAGATAAGGCAACTCCACCTTTCGTATTACTATCCATTTTAGTTAAAATACAGCCAGTTAAACTTAAAGCATCATTAAAGCCCGTAATTACATTAATAGCATCTTGTCCCATCATAGCATCTATGACAAGTATTACTTCATTTAAACTAATATTTGCTTCTACTTCTTTTAACTCATTCATTAATTCTTCATCAATTTGTAATCTTCCTGCTGTATCTATTATGACATAATCAAGACCATTATTTTTAGCATATTCTATACTTTCTTTTGCTATATCTACTACTTTAGTATTTTCTTTTTTAAAGATTGGAACATTTAATGATTTTGCTATATCTTCTAATTGATTTACGGCAGCAGGACGATAAATATCACATGCTACAAGTAAGGGCTTACGATTATATTTTTTACGTAATAAATTAGCAAGCTTACCAGCAGCCGTTGTTTTACCACTACCTTGAAGGCCACATAACATTATAACAACAAATTTATCTGTGGTATTTAAAGGAGCATATTCTCCCCCAAGTAAACTTACTAGTTCATCTTTTACTATTTTAATAAATATTTCATCGGGCTTTAAACTTTTTTGAACTTCCATTCCTAAGGCCTTTTCTTTAACATTATTTACAAATTCTTTAACAACATTATAGTTAACATCTGCTTCAAGTAAGGCAATTCTTATTTCTCTTACAGCATCATTAATATTATCTTCAGTAATTTTTCCTAAGCCCCGAATATTTTTAATCGCGTTACTTATTCTATCTCCCATGTATTCAAACATAATTAATCCTCCTTATTTTATAACTTCCTTAACTACCTTTTTTATCTTTGTAACATCATCAAATGAAAGAGCATCATTTAACATTTTATTATGTTTATAAATTAATAAACAATTTTCATATTTATCTAATAATTTAGTTGTATTTTTAATTATCATACCTACTCTACTTTTGGATATATTTTTTAAATCAGCAATTTCTTGCATAGTCATATTTTCACCATAATATAAATCAAATATTTCTTGATTTTTTATACTTAATAAATCTTTATATATTAAATACAACGCATTATAATAAACAAATTTTTCCATCATTTTATATCACATCCTTAAATAAGGCATAAATATAATTTTCAATATCAAATGGTTTTAAATCCGTCATCTTTTCCCCTAAGCCAATGAATTTAACTGGTAAATTAACTTCTTCTTTAATAGCTAAAACTATACCCCCTTTAGCAGTACCATCTAATTTAGTTAAAACTATACCCGTTATATTTGTTATTTCTTTAAAAGAGCTAGCTTGCATAATACCATTTTGACCAGTGGCAGCATCAATAACTAAAAGAGTTTCATGCGGAGCACCATCCACATGCATACCTATAACTTTATTAATTTTTTCTAATTCTTTCATTAAATTAACTTTATTTTGCAATCTTCCAGCCGTATCTATTAAAACGATATCGATTTTCTTTTCTTTAGCAATCTTTAAGCCCTCAAAAACAACACTCGCTGCATCACTTTCATCTGTGCCATAAAATTCGGAATGCGTACGATCTGCCCAAATCTTTAATTGTTCAACTGCTCCCGCTCTAAAAGTATCACCCGCAATAAGCATAACACTTTTACCTTCTTCTTTATATTTGTAAGCAAGTTTACCAATAGTCGTAGTTTTACCTACGCCATTAACGCCAACCATAAGAATAACAGTTGGTCCATTTGGATTAATATTAATTTTATCAGATAAATTTTCTCCCTCAACATAAATAACTAAGAGTTCATCAATAATTACTTCTTTTAAATATTCTGTATCCGTTATATTTTCATGTTTAACTCTATCTCTTAACTTATCCATAAATTTCATAACAGTATTAACACCAATATCGGCCATAATAAGTAAACTTTCTAATTCTTCAAAATATTCTTCAGATACTTTCGTATATTTAATACCTAATATATTTAATTTAGAAACAAAATTATCTCTTGTTTTCTTTAAACCCTCTTCATAATTTTCAATTGTTTCTTTTTCTTCTTCATTAGTTTCATTTTCTTTTTTACTAATTATTTTTTTAAATTTATCAAATAAACCCATGATATTCACCCCTTTAATAATACCAAACTTTACAAATATTTGAAATACTTTTTTACACTATTATATATTAAAATCTAGCATTTTATTTGACAAAAAAATACTATATTGATAAAATATGTCTCAATTAAGGAGCACTTATGGAAAATGTAAAAGAATTTACTAACGATAAAGTATATAAAAATAAATTATTAAGTATCATTATTTCTAAAGATAGACAAAATATTTTAGAAATTGCTTATAATAAAGCTTGTTGTTATAAAACATCTAATATTTTACCGGGTTTAATAATTGAAAAATATACAAAAAATAATTTAAGTTGGGATAGCTTATATAAAGCATTTAAAATATTATGCCAAATTGATCAACAAAAATGTTATGATTTATATCAAATTTTAAATAATGTAAAATATAAAGAGATTATTTTAAATGCTATTAACGATTTATATAAAGAATTACAACAATTTGATAGTAATTATAAAGATATATCTTATACGCAACATTTATTTGTAGGCAATGTTAAAAGAGATTATTATAATTTTTATACCCAAATCAATACTTGGAATGCTAGTTTAATTTTAGATGAAAATCATCATATCAGTAAAGCCATATACAGAAAAGTTGATATTCCCGATATTCCTAACTCCTTAAAAGGTGAAAAAATATATATTAATGATAATTTAACAAATGACATAATTACTTATATAAGTTATCTTATTTGTGAAGGTGACTTAAAGGAATATCAAAATTTATTAACAAGTTTAGATAATAAAAGTAAAGAATATAAGTCAGTATTAAATGGTGGTAAATTATATACTAGTAAAATTAAATCTTTAAAAAGGCAATTAATTAGAAAGTAAGATTTTTCTTACTTTTTTTAAGTAATTCTAGACATTATGAATAATTTAAGTTATAATTATTAATAGTTAAAGAACTTTTTATTACAAGAAAGAGGGAAATTATGAAAGAAAAAAGTGCAACTAGTATTGTTGCCCTAGGTGGTCTTGGTGAAGTTGGTAAAAATATGTATGTTATTACTCATGAAGATGAGATAATAATTATTGATGCTGGTGTTATGTTTCCAGAAGTAGGTCTTCTTGGTGTTGATTATGTTATTCAAGATATTACATATTTAAAGCAAAATGAAAATAAAATAAAGGCATTATTTATAACACATGGACATGAAGATCATATTGGAGGTATTCCTTTTTTACTTAATCAAGTGAAAATTCCAGTTATATATGCTCCTAAAATAGCTAAAGATTTAATTGATAAAAAATTAGAAGAACGAGAAATAAAATATGATAATATCGAAGTTATTACTAAAGATTTAGTTGTTAATTTTAAAAATTTTCAAGTTGAATTTGTTAATACAACTCACTCTATTCCTGATTCTTTTGCTATAGTAGTTCATACTCCAAATGGCGTTATATTTGAAACTGGTGACTTTAAATTTGACTTAACACCTATTGGTCCAATGGCGGATATTCATAAAATGGCTGAACTAGGAAGTAAAGGTGTTACCCTTTTACTAAGTGATTCCACTAATGCCTTATCAACTGGCTTTTCTAATAGTGAGTCTGTTGTTGATGAAACGCTTAATGACATTATAGGAAGACACGTAGGAAGAGTTATTATTGCAACGTTTGCCTCAAATATCTTTAGAATAAAACATATAGTTGAAACTTGTAAAAAATATAATCGAAAAATTATTATCTTTGGTAGAAGTATGGAGGCCTCAATAGAACTAGCACTTAATAATGGACTTATTACTGATAAATCTATCTTTGTTGATAGTATTAATTCTAAAGGATTAAAACGTAGTGAAATTTGTATATTATGTACAGGAAGTCAAGGCGAACCTTTAGCGGCCCTGTCAAGAATTGCTAATGGAAGTCATAAGCAAATATCACTTTTACCCGATGATTTAGTTATATTCTCATCAAGTCCAATTCCTGGTAATGCGGAAAGTATTAATCGTATTATTAATAAAATATATTTAAAAGGAGTAAGAGTATTTACTAACTCTGAATTTAGTGATATACATACATCAGGACATGCTAAACTAGAAGAATTAAAATGGATGCTTAGAATTATTAAGCCAAAATATTTTATGCCAATGCATGGTGAATTTAGAATGTTAAAACAACATGCTAATATTGCGACATTATGTGATATTCCCGAAGAAAATACTTTTATTTGTAGTAATGGCGATGTTATATTACTTAAAGATGGTGTTGTATCAAGAGGTGGTACAATTCAAGCCGGTGATGTGTATGTTGATGGTTCAAGAGTTGGGGATGTAGGAAGCGTCGTTATTAAAGATCGTAAATTAATGAGTCAAGATGGTATATTAATAACTATTTTAAATATTAATACTTTAACAAGAAAATTATTAATTAAACCAAATGTAACCGCCAGAGGTTTTGTCCTAGTTAATGAAAACCAAGAACTTATGAATAAAATAGAAAGAAAAATAAGTGATATAGTTAACACTTTCTTAAAAACATCTTTATATAATTATACTGATTTAAAGAATCAAATTATTTTAGAACTATTACCATTTATTAATGATTTAACTGGAAGAAGACCAATTATTTTACCAGTTATTATGGAAGTTAATAAGAAAGAAGATTAACTTCTTTTTTTTATGAAAAAAATAGAAGAATTACTCTTCTATTCGTATATACCTAAATAATATTTTTTCTTACCCTTTTTTATTAAATATACTTTTTTATCTATTGCATTATCTTTTGTGACTAAATAATTATTATCAGTTATTTTTTCATTATTTAAACTAATAGCATTTCCACTTATAAGTTCTCTTGCTTCTCTTTTACTTGTACATATCTTCGTATTAACAAGTAAATCTTCTAATGGTGAATTATCAGTTAAAATAACTTTTTCCATATCTTTAAAATTATTTAAAATATCTACACTAGATAATTTAGTTATATCATTTGTAAATAAGCCCTTACTCATAATTTCGGCTTTTTCAGCTTCTTCACTACCATGTAAGAATGTAATTATTTCTTTGGCTAAAGTTTTTTGAGCAACTCTATTTTCTGGATGTTCTTTTTGTTCTTTTTCAATATTTTCTATTTCTTCTTTAGATAAAAAGGTAAATATTTTTAAATAATCAATAACCATATCATCATCAGTATTAATTAAATATTGATATAATTCATAACTACTAGTTTTATTTTTATCAAGCCATAAAGCATTACCTTCACTCTTACCAAATTTTTTACCATCTTTTGTAGTTACTAATGGCATTGTAAAAGCATAAGCATCTTTACCTAATTTTTTCTTAATTAAATCAACACCAGCGGTAATATTTCCCCATTGATCAGAACCAGCTACTTGTAAAGTACAATTCTTTGTCTCATATAAATGTAAGAAATCTAAAGCTTGTAATATCATATAAGAAAATTCTGTATAAGTAATACCTGTATCTAATCTTCTTCTGATAATATCTTTATCAAGCATATAATTAACATTAAAATATTTACCATAATCTCTTAAGAAATCTAAAGTATTAATATCTTTAGTCCAATCATAGTTATTTACTACTTCAAATCCAAATAAATCTTTAACTTGTTTCGTAAGAGCAACAATATTTTTTTCTACTTCTTCGATACTTTTCATTTCTCTTTCTGTTGTAGGTCTAGGATCCCCAATTCTACCAGTTGCTCCACCAATTAAAAGAATCGGATTATGACCTGCCTCTTTCAACCTTTTAGATATTAAGAAACTAGATAAATGGCCTAAATGCAAACTATCAGCAGTAGGATCTGTGCCAATATAAAAAGTCATACCACCTTTATTTAATTTTTCTTCTAATTCGGGACTAGTGATATCTTTAATAAGTCCACGCCATTTTAATTCATCAAATATTTTCATTTTGTCTCCTTCTAAATAAAAAAATTCATAAATAAGTAAGGACGAGTAAAACCCGCGGTACCACCTTAATTTATGAATTATCATACACTTTATACTGATAACGGAGTAACCGTTTTAGCTCCAGAGTCGTAAATTCCTTCATCACTAATTAAATAAATTATATCAAATAATAAATATTTCGCAACTATTTTTTTAATTTTCGTGTTTCTCCTTTTTCAGTACTTGCTACATCGTCATTATCTACCCTTATTTTACCATATCTTATATCACAAAAACTTTCTATTCGATGATCATTTTTAGGAACAGGTTTATAAATCTGAGGGCGTCCGTATCCAATTCGAGGTAACCTATTACTACGAGAACTAATGTGACCACTATGATTACGAGATGAACTTTCTCTTGCTTGTTTTACTTCTTTTACTTCTTTTACTTTTAATAATTCTGTTTGATAAGCATCTTCTAAAACTTCTATAGTAACATCATCTTTT
>CANROK010000012.1 GCA_947632205.1 uncultured Bacilli bacterium | reverse complement strand
TCCATTATAACACCCCACTCAAGGAATAATATTATACCATTTAAGTAAAGGATATGTCAATAATAACCTACTAAATGTTAAATATGTAATGGATCAATATCAATTTCTAAATTAACTTTATTATCATTTATATAAATACTATCTAAATATTTTAATATTTCCATAAGTTTATTATCAAAACGATATTTAATAACTATTTGAAAATGGTAATTATTATTAATTCTAAAAATACTCGCTGTCGTAGGGCCTAATACAATTGTCTCTTCTTCTACTTCACTTTTTAAATAATTACCTATTTTCGTAGCATTTTCTAAAACTAAATTATAATCACTTGATATTATTTTTAAGCCAACTAAATAATAGTATGGAGGATATTTAAGCATTCTTCTTATATCCATTTCATATTTATAAAAACTATTAAAATCATTATCTTTAACAAAATTTAAAACTTGATTATCAGGATTATATGTTTGAATTAGAACATTACTTTTAAGTCCACTTCTTCCTGCTCTACCACTTGCTTGATATAAAAGAGCAAAAGTTCTTTCATTACCTCTAAAATCTGGTACATTTAATGATGTATCAGCATTAATAATACCTACTAAAGTAACATAAGGAAAATCAAGACCTTTACTAATCATTTGGGTACCAAGTAAAATGTTATATTCTTTATTTTTAAAGCTTTCAATTATTTTTTCATGAGCACCTTTTTTAGATGTAGTATCTTGATCCATTCTAATTATTTTCGCTTCCGGTAATATTTTTTGTAATTCCGTTTCTACTTTCTCCGTACCTAAACCTAAATAAGTTAATGATTGTTCATGACAATTTGGACAAGTATTTGATTTTTTAATTGTATAACCACAATAATGGCATCTTAAATTATCAGTTGACTTATGATAAGTAAGAGTAATATCACAATTAGGGCATTTATATGTATAACCACAATAAGAACAATTAACTGTAGTAGAATAACCTCTTCTATTTAAAAGTAAAATTACTTGTTCATCATTATTTATTACTTCTTTCATTTTATTTACTAATTCATCACTAAAAATAAAATTACCTTTTTTAACTTCTTCCATCATATCGACAATTTTAACTGTCGGCAAATTAGAAGAACCAACTCTTTTCGTTAAAAATAAATGTTTATATACTCCCTTAATGGCTCTAGCTCTTGTTTCTAAAGTTGGAGTAGCACTACCTAAAACTAAAGGAATATTATAATATTTACATCTTTCTTTAGCTATATCAATTGCATTATATCTAGGCATATTATCTTGTTTAAAAGAATCACTATGTTCTTCATCAATAATAACGATTCCTAAATTATTAAAGGGAGCAAAAATAGCACTTCTTGTACCTACTACTACTGATACTTCACCTCTAATTATTTTTAAATATTCATCATATTTTTCTCCACTAGATAAAGCACTATGTAAAATAGCTACTTTACTACCAAACCAATCATAAAATCTATTGACAATTTGAGCCGTTAAAGTAATTTCTGGTACTAACATAATTGCTTCTTTACCATTTTTTATTACTTCATTAATTAAATTTAAATAAACTTCTGTTTTACCAGAACCAGTAATTCCCTCTAGTAAATAAACTTCAAAATTATTAGTATTTTTAATCGTATTAAAAGCATTATTTTGTTCTTCATTAAGTTCGTGCTTAACTAAATTATAATTATTTTCTTTATTAATTCTATACTCTTGTTCTTTAATAACTTTTATTAATTCTTTTTTTACTAAAGCATTAATAACAGCATCACTATAATCTTTTTTAAGCAATTTATCTTTATCTAATAATTCTTTTAATAATATTGTTTGTTTATTTTCTTTTTTATAAGTATTTAAATATTCATTTATTTCTTCTTTACTTTTATTTAATATAATATAACTTTTAAAATATTTATAATTAGTATCATTATCTTTTATTTTTAGAGAAGATGGTAACATTGTTTGATATGCTGAAATTAAAGGACATAACGTTTTTTCTTGTAAATACATACCTAAATTCATTAATTCTTCATTCAATAATAATTCTTCATCTACTATTTGAATGATTTCTTTAAGTTCATATTCACACTCATAAGAATCCATGACATTCATAACAAAACCATTAATTATTTTGGTTCCAAATGGTATTTTAACTTTCATTCCTTTTTTTACTTTACCTTGTAAATCACTAGGAATTATATAAGTAAAATATTTATCTATTTTTTTAGTTGGATATTCAATTAATATTTCAGCGTACATAAATTCTCCTTGTAATAAAATTATAATTTATTTTAAAATAAAAAGAAAGATTATTTTATTTCTTTCTTCTACATTTATTTACTTAATTTTCTGACATTTTGTAAATCATTATTTTTATCTTTTTCAGTACTCATTAATTCATTTAATTTAGTAATTAATTCTTCAATTGTTATATCTTTATTTTCTTTTAATATTCCTAAGGCAATTGTTTGAATTTGTTCAAACTTCATTTGACATTGTTCTTTGTCATTAATATCATATTGAGGCAAAAATTCACTAGCATCAATTACATTGTCAACTTGATGAACTCCGCCACAAAAAAGGCAACGACTTAGAAACCCAGCTAAATTATTTTTGCTTTCTCCTAAATATACATTAACATGGTCACAAGTCATTTCAACATTATTAATATCTTTCTCTATTTTATATAATGCTTGTAATAAATTAATTCTTTCTTTATTTAATTCATTACTTTTATTAATTATTTCTATATAATCCATAATATCCTTCTTTCAAAAAATATTATACTTTATTTTTTATAAAAAAGATAGCCAAAATAAAAGGTAAGATTTAACTTACCTTATGCAGAACAACTTGGATCATCATCTACAGGATGACAACCATAACCAACCATAGCAACTTGACCATCAGCAAAACCCTTTTGACCATCCATTTCTAATATTACCCATTGATGAGTATAACCATTTTCATTAGCATGCGTCATATTTTTAAATTCCATATATTCAAGTACTAATAATAATGCTCTCGTACAACCAGCACATGATGCAGAATGAGTAACAAAAACACCATAGGCAGTACGATAATCAAAACCACTTTCTACATGTTGGCTAGGATCATAATTACTAGCAACAGCTTCGGCTGCAGCTTGAACTTTATCAATATCCTTAGTATAACCTTTAGCTAGTATTTCATCAGCTATTTTCTTAGCAATAGCACTAGCTTCAGCATCTTTTTTACAAGCATCAGGATCAGCTTTTTTATAGCCACGTTTCTTTAATGTATTGGTAAATGTACAACCAGTTTGGGTACCTGTACTTCCAGAACCACTAGAACTACTGCCACCCGTACTTGGTGTAGTAGTACTTTTAGCTTTTACTGTAACTTTATATGATGCTTCAGCTCTATTACCATTTTTATCAATCGCATAAACTAATACGGTGTAAGTACCAGCTTTCTTAGTATCTACAGTACTATCAGTTTTAACTTCAATTTTTCCTTCAATTTCATCTTTAGCACTAATACCACTAAGTAAATCAATTTTATCACCTACAATAATAGTTTTATTTTTAACACCACTTATTACTGGTATTATTGTATCTACAACTTTTAAGGTCTTATTTTTATTATCATTAGTAGTATTAATATTAATAATAATATCTCCAACAGTATCAAAAGTATATTCTTCTTCTACTTTAACACCATTTATTTCTATATTATAAGTAGTTTCAATATCTAAAGGAGTTATTTCTATTAAATTGTTTAAAAAATCTTCATAAGTCCATTTTGTCATATATTCAATTGTAGTATTATAGTTTTTTAAAATTATCTCATCTTTTTCAACATTTGGTGTTCCAACTTCAAAATTAGAACTACTATTATTATCTTTAATATTAATATTATTTTCTTTAATTTTATTTTTAATAAATACATATGTTGTTCCACCAATGGCAATTATCAAAATAATAACAGCACAAATAGTAATCCAAGTATAATTTTTATTCTTTATATTGTCTTTTTTCTTATTATCTTTCATTTAACTCACCCTATATTCTTATTTTACCCCTCAATATAAATCTATACAATATACTTAAATAATTTATTTGACAATTTTTAACTACTCAAAAAACTCTTTTAAATAAATTCTCTTTCTTGTTATTCCTTTATCTAATTCTTCATTACGCATCTTATTAAATTCACTTTGCATAAATTTAGGTAACAAAGAAATATTAATAAAAATGTTTTTAAATACTTCATCTAAGTTATTTCTAATTATTTTTACTTCTTTTTTACTATTTTTATCTATTACTTGATATTTATCATATAAATAATTATATACAATCTCTATTTTATCATTTACAATTTTAATATTAAAATAATTAATATAAATTTTATAATTATTAACTTGTTCATTTAATTCATATTTATAAAAATTATCAAATTTAGCATATTTATCTATAATATCTATTAAATATTCCTCTAAATTTGCATAGATAAAACTTAAGAATGTCCCATTAATACTTGGTCTATTTTTTAGTTTATTATTTTGATCTTTATAAAATAAAATATAATCACCCATAACAGTACCAACAGCATGTGGATCAATAACAGATAATTCTTTAGTATCATGATTATAATCCATTATAACAACACAATCTTCATTATACATACTAGCTAATTCTTCATTAGCATTATTACTTATAAGAGCATAATGATAATAATATTCTCTAAAAATTGTAGCAATATTATATAAAGATATCTCATTTTTATTAGTATTCATAATATCATCCCTTTTTTTCTTGTTATTATATATAAATGTTTCTAAAATTGCAATAAAAAGAAGTTAATCTTCTTTAACTTCAAAATCTTTAAGTTCACCATCACTAGATAAAATTTTATTTACTTTTTCTGTAGCATTATTTATTTTATCTGTACAATTCTTCGCTATTTCCATAGCAGTTGTATACTTTTTAATGGCATCTTCTAAAGGAACGTTACCACTTTCAAGTTCCTTTACTAGTCCTTCTAAATCTTTTAAATTTTCTTCAAATGTTTTTTCTTCCATAATTATTTATCCCTTCTTCTTTCTAATTTTTTACCAACATTATTATCTCTATCATTTAAAATATTATTTATTTCTTCTTCTATATTAATTTCATTAGATATTCTATTATTTATCTTTAATATTTCTTCATCGGCACTAATTTGATTCTTAAGAATTTCAATTTCATCTGCTAAATCATCAATTTGAATAATAACATCATTCTTTTTTATTTGTAATTTATCTAATTCTTGTATCTTATTTTGATATTTCATTTCTTCACGATTTAAATAACTTTCTTGTGTTTCTAATTTTTTTAGCTTTTTATACATTTCCGTTAGTAATTTCTCATTAACTACTAATCTTTGACGAATTTGTTTTAACCATTCAATATTTTCAAAATCATTATTCATTATAAAACTTTCTTTCTTCTAATTAGCTTTGTCTCTTTTTCTTTATTTTCTTCTGTTGCCTCTATAATTAAATCATTGTCATTTAACTTTTCTTCTTTTGTTTCTTTTTCTTCTTTTAAAAACATATTAATCATATCAATATTATTATTACGAGCATTATTTTTTGCTACTATATTTTCTTTTAGAACTTCTAATTCTTTTTCAATATCTTCTATTTTATATTCTTTTTTTATTTTAGTATATTCATTATCTAATGCATATTGTACTCCACTTAATATAGATAATGTTAATGCTCCAAGTTCTAAAACACATATACCTAATGCACTAGCATTTACAAGTGAGCCAAAGACATAAATAGCAATTCCTAAAACAATAATACAAGCTATGCTTGATGCTATACCAAGTTTTCTATATTTTTTGGTAAGTTCATGATAATTATTTAATATATAAGCAATTTTTTCTTTTTCATATATATTTTTATTTAAATCATTAATATCAATTTCTAACATTTTATTATTTGCCTTTATATCATTTATTATATTATTAATTTGTTGATTTACTATCTTTGTCATCATATACCTCTTTAATTTTGGCTTTCATACTTCCCTTAGAAAGCTTGATATCTATTATATCATTTATTTTAACTTCATCAATACTTTTAATAACTTTATCATTTATTCTAACTAATGAATAACCACTACTTAAAATATTTAATGGATTGACAAGTTTTAATGTATTAATTAAATAATCTAAATTATTCCTTTCCTTATCTAATTTTTTTTCAATTATATTATTTAATTTTATCTTTAACTCATTTAAATTATTTAAATTATTTTGAATTAAATTAAGAGGACTTACTAATTTTATTTTATTTAAATTTATTTCTAATAAATGCTTTTTACTATCTAAATAGATATTCATATTTTTATTTAAATCATCTGTAAGTTTATCTAGTTTTTGCATTTTAAGTTCATATAAACTCATTGGATTTTTTAAGATATAAGCATTTTTTAAATTATACAATGCAATAAACTTTGTATTAACTAAATTTTTAATACATTTATTTAATCTTATCTTATACTGATTTAACATATTATTAATATCTAAAATGGTTGGAACAGCCATTTCGGCAGCACCGGTTGGAGTTGGAGCTCTTAAATCAGCAACAAAGTCAGCAATCGTAAAATCAGGTTCATGTCCTACTGCACTTATGATTGGAGTTTTAGCATTATAAATTGCTCTTGCTACACATTCTTCATTAAATGCCCATAAATCTTCAATTGAGCCACCACCACGACCAACAATTAGTGTATCACAGCCAAAGGTATCAGCTACTTCAATTTGTTTAACGATATTCGGAGCAGCTTCTCCTCCTTGAACAAGGGTTGGAAATAAAATGGCTTCACATAATGGATATCTTCTTTTAATGGTACTCATTATATCTCTTACCGCAGCACCCGTTGAGGCAGTTATTATACCAATCCTATTAGGAAATTTAGGAATTGGTTTTTTATGTTCTTTATTAAACAATCTTTCTTTAAATAATTTTTCTTTTAATTTTTCATACTCTATATATAAATTTCCTAAACCATCTAAATCCATACTAGATACATAAATTTGATAACTACCACTAGATGGATAAGCTGATATTTTACCAGTAACTAAAACATTCATACCATCTTCAGGAATAAATTGTAAAGATCTAGCACTACTTTGAAACATAACAGCATTAAGCCGTGATTCTTCATCTTTTAAAGTAAAATATAAATGCCCACTTGTATGCTTTTTAAAATTAGATATTTCACCCTTAATATATACTT
The DNA here is from genome assembly GCA_947632205.1 of uncultured Bacilli bacterium. GTDB lineage: Bacteria > Bacillota_I > Bacilli_A > RF39 > UBA660 > SIG200. The sequence continues at coordinate 20,958 of CANROK010000012.1, read as the reverse complement.
TATTTAAAAAGCTAGTATTATCTAAAATACTTTTTATATAATTATTAATTTCGCTTATTTTTAAATATTTCTTTTCATCCATCATAACTACCCTCATATAACTATGTAAAAATATTATATCATTATTTATTTATAAATTTAAGTTAAATTAAAAAAAATAGTAATTTTACTATTCTTTTATAACTTTATCTAAAACAGCATTTATAATTTTTCTTACTTCATCATCACAATATTTTTTAGCAAGTTCTACTGCTTCATTAATAACGACTATTTCTGGTGTATCAGTATATTTAATTTCATATATACCCATTCTAAGAAGTGATGCTCCCACTGCTTCTAATCTATCTATAGTCCAATTAACCATATATTCATTAGCAATCTTATCTATATCTTCTTTATGCGTAATAACACCATAAACTATATCTTTAACAAATTCATTATCTATATCAATATTATCTTTTATTAATTCATCTATATCTCTATTCTTTAATAAATAATATTGATATAAAATAGTCATACATTTTTCTCTTAATTCACTTCTTGTTTTTGCCATTTCCGTCACCACTCGTATAATTATAACACTACTTATTTTAAAATACTAGAAGAAATTTTTAAACTATAAATAATTATTTTTTATTTGACATTCTTTTTTAAATCATATAAGAAATTTAAGGCCTCAATTGGTGTCATATTAAGGGGATCAATACTATCTATTTTTTTCTTTAAATCATTATCTTCTTTTTTCGGTTCCATGAAATCAAAACTTAATTGAACTTTTTCTTCTTTAACCATATTCTTTTTACTACTATTTTCATATTGAGCTAATATTTCATCTGCTCTTTTTAATAACTCTTCTGGCATTTGAGCTAACCTTGCGACATGAATACCATAACTTTTATCTACTGCTCCATTTTTAACTTTATGTAAAAAAGTAATTTTACCTTCATTTTCAATGGCTGATACATGAACATTTTTAATTGTTTTATATTTTCTATCTAAACTGGTAAGTTCATGATAATGAGTAGAAAATAAAGTTAAAGCATGAATATTATCATTAATATATTCCAAGATTGCTTGGGCTAAACTCATACCATCATATGTTGCTGTTCCTCTTCCTAGTTCATCAAAAATAATTAAACTATTTTCTGTTGCATTAACTAAAGCATTTCTTGCTTCTTTCATTTCCACCATAAATGTTGATTCACCAGATACTAAATCATCACTAGCACCAATCCTCGTAAATATTTTATCAATGATTGGTAATTTAGCACTTTTGGCAGGAACAAATGAACCCATTTGGGCCATTAAAATAATAATAGCAACTTCCCTCATAAATGTTGATTTACCACTCATATTTGGACCAGTAATTAAAAGAGTACTACTATCTTTATTCATAATACAATCATTTGGGACATATGTATCTTTTGATACTACTTCTACTACTGGGTGTCTTCCATCAATTATTTCTAAATCTTTATCATTATTTAAAATAGGTCTTACTAAATTTAATTCATCACTACAAGTAGCAAGTGATAAAATAGCATCAACACTACTTATACTATCAGCAGTTTTCTTTATTTTTAAAACTTCTTTTTTAATAATATTTTTTATTTCAATAAATAGATTATATTCTAAATCAATTATTCTTTCTTCAGCATTTAATATTAAATCTTCTTTTTCTTTTAATTCTGGAGATATAAATCTTTCATAATTAGCCAGTGTTTGTCTTCTTTCCCAACCAAATTTTTCTGTTACTTCTTTACTTTGGCCTTTAGATACTTCGATATAATAACCAAATACTTTGTTGTAGCCAACTCTTAGATTTTTAATACCAGTTTCTTCTTTTATCTTATTTTCAAAAGATACTAAATAATCTTTACCACCACTTCTTATACTTTTAAGTTCATCTAACTCTTTATTATATCCTTCTTTTATTAAATATCCTTCTTTAATACTTATTGGTGGATTTTCATATAAAGCACTTTCAAGTAACATATATATTTCTTTATGAGTTTCAATATTTTCATCGAAATTTAAAGTATCTAATATTTCTTTAATTCTAGGTAATACTTTTAAACTATTTTTAAGTTGTAATAAATCTCTACCATTTACATTACCACAAGTTACTTTACCACATAATCTTTCTAAATCATATATTTCATATAATAAATCTTTTAATTCATCTTTCAATATAAAATTATTATTTAATATTTCTATCTTATCATATCTTTTATTAAGTTCATTTATATCTTTTAATGGATGCATTAAATAACTTCTTAATTTTCTACTACCCATCGCTGTTTTACATTTATCTAAAAGCCATATTAAACTATAAGTTCGATCTTTTAATCTAATTGTTTCAAATAATTCTAGATTTCTTTCCGTATGAACATCCATCTCTAAATAATCTAATTTCTCTATTACTTTACATTCATTAAAATGACTTATATCTTTTAATTCTTTAACTACTAAATAATAGAATAAATGATTAACTCCGGCTTTACTACGAGCATCTTTTAAATTATCTAAAAATTCAATTTCATCTTTATAATATTCTTTCGAAAATACAACATCTATCCCATATTTATCTTTTAAAACATTAATTAAATTAATATCACTATTATCAATTAATACTACTTCTTTTATGCCTAAACTTAATACTTCATTTATTAATTTATCAATATTTTTATCTATAGATAAACTATTTAATTCACCCGTAGAAATGTCTGCATAAGTTACTACATAAATATCGCTAAAATCTAAGATACTGGCTATATAAGAATTATTTCTTTCATCAAGTAGTTCAAAATCAGTTATAGTACCTTTACTAATTACATCAACTACTCCTCTTTTAACTGTATCTTTTGTTGTTTTAGGGTCTTCTAATTGTTCACATATAGCAACTCTATATCCTTTATTAACAATCTTCTCTAAATAAGTTTTAACGGCATGATAAGGAACACCACACATAGGTACTTTTTCATCTAATCCAGCTGCTTTACCAGTTAAAGTTAATTCAAGTTCCCGAGATGTAATTAAGGCATCTTCAAAAAAGAGCTCATAAAAATCTCCTAATCTAAAAAATAAAAGCTCTTCTTGATAATTATCTTTTATATCCATATATTGTCGCATCATTGGACTTAATTTTGTTCTATCTACTTCATTTCTTTTCATAACTTTTATTATACTCTCATTATTTTTTATTTACAATTAAAAATTTAAAAAGCAACAATTTTTATTGTTACTTCTTTCTTATTTTTTTATTATTTTTATTTCTTATTAAACTACTAGGAGCAATTTCATTATTTCCATAAATCTTACAAATTTCAATATATTCATTAATCATTTTATTTCTTTTTATTTTATTATTATTAGTTTTATTTGCTTGTATAAATTTTATTTGCTTATCATATTCATCATAATCAAATTTTAATACTTCAAATAATTTTAACTTTAAATCTTCTTTTGCTATATTAAAACTTTCACTTATAAATTTATAAAATTTATAACAAGTATCATTATAATTAATATCATTAACTATTTTTAAAACTACTACTTTATCTTCATCAGTTACAGATATATTATATAATACTTTTATTAAATGAATTATTTCATATGAATAATTAAATCCTTTACTTAAAGACACAATTAATTTAAATTCATGAATATTAATTTTTTCATCTAAAATAATTTCTAATAATTTATTTTTTAATTCAATATTTTTTAAAGAATATTCATATATTTCTAAAATATAATCTTCTATTGTTTTAGTTATTTCTATTCTACTATTACTAATTATATTGAGAATTGATAGTAAATTATCAAATTCTTCTTTACTTATTATTTTTGAAAGTAATTTTTTGATTAATTCTAATTCTTCTAAAGATTTGGCATTATTTATATAACTTATAACTTCTCTAAAAGTTTTAAAAGAAATAATATCTTTTAGATTAAATAAATACTCTTTTAAAGCATTATAAATATATTGGGTAATATAACTTTTTTTACTTGTATTTAATTCTTTAAGACAATTTATCACTAATTTTATATCTATATCATCAATATTATTGGATAATATCATATCTTTTATTAAATTAAATTTAAATTCTAATATTCTATAATCATGAATAAATAACATTTCTTTTACTAAAACTAAATTACATTTTCTTTGTGCTAATTTATCAGAAGTTAATATTTCAATAATTTCTTTTTTAAACAAATAAGGACATTTTAAATATATATTAATAGCATTTATTATCTCGGATACTGAATTATAATTAGTAAATATTATTTTTAATACGTTATATATATCATCTTTATCATTAATTGTACTTATTTTTTTTAATATTATTTCATCTTTATTTAACAGATTATTAATAACACTTATATCAATATCTAGATCTTTTAATTTTTCTAATAAAGATTTTAAAATGATACCTTGCATTAATAATCACCTTTTCTTAACTAAATATTATAATATAAATTATTTAATTATTAAAGCAAAATAAAAGAGAATTTTATCTCTTCTATTATTGTTTTGGTAAATCAAAGTATAAATAACAATATGTTCCTTCTTTTATATCATTTACATATGCTTTATTCTCTTCTTCATCAAATGTTAATATTCCTTTTACTTCTTCTCCCTTTTCACTTATACATACTGATTTTTCTGAATTAAAATTATATTCTTCTGGCCATGTTGGTTCTTTAGTATATTCAATATATTTTCCTTCTTCGGTTTCTACCATTATCATAGCCATACTACTTTTACTATCTATTTCTTTTAACTCTACATCATCTAATTTTACTTCTCTATTTATACTTGATTTATACATTAAGTATGTTGCTGTTATTTCTATTACTACTAATATTATTACTAATATCATTACACTTCTTTTCATTTCTTACCTCTTTATAAATTTCTATAACAATACTTACCACTTGCTGTATATCCTGATGCACAACTACTACATGTTTGACTTGTACAATCGCTTTCTTCTACATATGTCTTTCCATCCGAACAAGTATATATTGTGTTATTACAATTTTGACTTGTACATTGGCTTTCACTACTATAGATTCTTCCGTTAGAACAACTATATGATGATGAACCACACATATAACTTGAACAACATCCAGATGTTGTACATGAGCTTCCATTTTCACATTGATACGTTGTTATTACAGGACTTGTTGTACATGTACAAGTACCTTTGCCTTCTCCTGCACCCCCCGAACAATAATTAAATGATTGATTAGGAGATGCGCAAGGATATGATTGTTTAAATGTACCATTACAATCATATACATTCATTGTGCACGTTTGATCTCCACCTGATGTACTACTTCCTGTTTGAATACATTGATGTCTTGTATCACTATATGTTGTTACACTACATTTTCCTGATTGATTTTTAGTATCTGTTACTGAACAACTATAAGTTTGAGGATTCACTATTTCTATTGTACAAGTCCCAGTTTTTCCAGAATTATTCATTACATAACCATAATAACTACCTACTGTTACAGAAGGATAAGATTCTTCCATACCATATTTTGGATTATTAGTTTGTGATTGTGATACATACCAACTACTTGCATTTTCATGAACTAATTTTACACCAGATGCACTACCAGAAGTTATTATTTCAAAATGACATGTTGGTGCTGGTGTATCATCTACTACATCTAATATATATGGATTATTCTTTTCTCCTGCTCCGCTTTTTATTGTTGTATCTTTAGTTAGATAGAATACCGGACGGTTACCATAAAAATCGCCAATAGCACTTGTTTCAGTATTAAATATGGATCCAGAATAACCTAAATAATAATAATACCATGGATGATTATTAAACTTTGAATTTACCATTGTATTTTCATAATCAAATCTTGGAATATAACTATTATTACAATTATCAGGATAATCATTACAATAATCATCATTGTATCCATCTTTTAAATAATGTATCCAACTATTAGCAGCATTTGTACTATTTCCAGGATTACCTGCATCACTTTCATTGGTTTTGTATGCATATAAATAATCATGAATATAAATTAAACCTACCTTAGCTTGGGTATTTGATGTAAACGCATTTTCTTTTGCATATACCGCATTACCATCATAACTATATGAATCTAAAACTCCATATTTCCAATTATAATTTTCTATTTTATCTAACCACACACTTCCACTATTTAAATATCCATAATAACTATTCCCTATGAATAAACTATTTCCATTTAATCTCTTAAATATCATGCTATCAGGCCACAAACACTTTTCTCCATTTGTTCCACAATTAATATTATCATCATTCCATTTAAAATTTGTGTTATCATTTACCTTAACAAAAGTTTCTTTAATAAGTTTTAATTCTCCATCTGGTGTTACTCCGATTATTCTGTACATATATTTATCAACATTACTAGTACAAGTATTTTGATCAGTTGTTCCAAAACATATCCAGTTCTTGACACTATCTGTTCCTTGATAACGGTACATTCCTCCAACTTCACATTTACTTACATTACTAAAGTCCATTTTAGAATAAGAATTTCTAATTGTTTCTGGAATTATACATTTATCAAAATAGATTTCACAATAGACAGTATTTTTGCCGGTTACTGTTACTGTACCATTTTGATAAGTTATTGTTGGGCTAGTTGGTTTATCTTCTTTATCTACACATTTAGTTTTCTCTGTGTTTATCAAATACTCACCATTTGGAAATGTTCCACTTGTTTGTTCTGTATAACCTCCATTATCTTGTTGAATGCGAAAAACTAATTTATCATTTTTATTTGTTTTTTCTTTTATTTCTTCAATATTTTTTCCTTCATAATTTTTAAATGTACTTAAAGAAAGACTTATGCATACTAATATCAATATAGAAAATACTATACTTCTCCTATTATTCATAACTTAACCTACCTTATTAATTTAATTATATACTATCAAATTTTTTGTGTCAATAATCTATTCAATTAAAAAAAGTAAAGGTATTTTACTTTTTTAATAGCTCTTCTTGCATGGCTCGATAATCAGTTTTTGCCATTTTAGTTTTAGGAAATTCTTTTTTATAAATGTATTCTTTTGGCAACATATAATGGGCTAAATTTTTCTCTGCCCAATCCATAATTTCTTTTTTTACTGTATATGTTTCTTCAATATCATCATTTAAAATAATAAATGCTTTGGCTATTTCTTTTTTATATGGATGAGGCACTCCCACAACACAGGCATCTTTTACGTATTTACAATCTTTTAATACTTTTTCAATATATTCAGGGTAAACATTATAACCAGAAGATACTATTATTCTTTTTATACGTTGAACATAATAAATAACTCCATCTTCATCCATATATCCAAGATCACCAGTATGAATATATTTTCTTCCATCACTATATTTTTCTAAAACTTTATTAGTGGCTTTATCATCGTTTAAATAACCATCCATCACAACAAAACTATTAATACATATTTCACCAACTTCATTAGTTTTAACTTCCTTTTTTGTTTCTGGATCAATAATTCTTACAATATTACCTGGAAGAGGTATACCAACGCTACCTAATTTATTACTACCATGTGTACCAAATGTTACAGGTCCAGTTGTTTCTGTCATTCCATATCCTTGAATAATTTTTCCATTAGTATTATGTTCTTTTAAAAAGTTATTTATCACTTCATTACGTTTTACGGATAAAGAATCACCACCACAAACTAAACATTTCAAATATGATAAATCAGCATTTTGTAAATGTTCATTTGTAAGTAAGGATTCAAATAATGTCGGAACCCCCAGTAAGAAATTTGGCTTATATTTAAATAATAATTTATCAAATCTTTTAGCATTAAATTCAGGTACTAAAATACATTCAGCTCCCCTACAAACAGGAATAAACATACCTACAACTAATCCTAAACAATGAAATAAAGGAATAACTAATAAAAGTGAATCACAAACTTCAGCTTCTGGGAAAAAAACTTTGGCTTGCTCATTAACACCTGTAATACATCTATTAGCAAGGACAATACTTTTAGGTGTACCAGTAGTACCACCACTATGAAGAATAACGGCTACATCATCTTTAGAAGCTTTAGATTCAATACTACCATCATAGTAATTACCTAATTTAATAAAATCCCGCCAAAATAAATACATATTATCTTTTTTGGGTTTTTCTTGTTTTCTTCCTCTTATAATATTATAAGCTGTATTTAACATTACTGGCATAAAATCAGAAGGACTAGTAATAATAACATTTTTAACATTTGTTTCTTTAATAATATTTTTTACTTTACTATAACATTGATTTAATAATATGACAATTTTACTTTTAGTCGATACTAAATAATCTTTCATTTCTTCTTCAGCTGATAAAGGATGTATCATATTAACTATAGCGCCAATTTTATTAATAGCAAAGAAAGAAATAACAGCTTCGGGAGTATTAGCCATACAAATAGTTACAACATCTTTTTCTTTTACTCCTAAATATTTTAAACTTCTTGCACATTTATCGATATAATCCCAAAAAACTCTATAACTCATCTTTTTACCAAAATAATTAATCACTGCTAAATGATCAAAATTTTTAGTATGATTCATCATATATTCATATAAAGATTCATCTGGAATATTAACAATTAATTCTTTTTCAGTATAATAATGCTCCCATAAAAATTTTTCTTTTTCCATAATATTAACCTTTCTTCTATAAATAATTATATGTCCAATTTATTGATTTTTAAAAATAAAATTTTTTTGAATTAAATAATTACCAATAAATATTAAAAATTCAACTGGTATTTTAATAATAACTGGATCTATATTTTTAAATAAATTACTTAAAAAATTTACAGTAAATGCACTTGTTAACATGGCTAAAATAACTAAACAATAATACTTAATTATTGTATCCTTTAAATTCTTATTACTTCCAAATACTTTATCTTTATTCATTAAATAATTAAATAATGATGATATTATTCTTGCCAAAATAGTAGCTATTATAATTTTATAAGTTAAATTAAAAAATATAGTATTAAATACTTTAAATAATACTATATCTATTATAAAGCTTGAAATAGCTATTACAATATATTTTATAAATGTATTATTCATATATACCACACTATAATTATAACACATTTCATAATAACTATATAAATTTATTATGCTTTTTAGTTATATTATAAACAACTACACCTATACCTAATAATGAAATAAGAGCAATGATTGGTACTGTAAAACCAGTTTTAGGATTTTCAATTGGAGGATTACAAGCTTTATCATATGTTTCTTGATCAACTGCTTTACCATTTTTATCAAAATAAGTATCCCCTATTTTTTCACAACTATGAACTAAACATTTTAATTCATAATTTTCTTTTGTTGTTATATTACCACTTTCATCATAATAATTTCCATCTTTATATTCACATGTAACAATATCAGTACAACTGGCATTCATTTCATCTTCAGTTACAGCATTACCATTTATATCGTAATATAAATCTCCCACTTTTTCACAAATATGGGGTTCACATTCTTGTAAATATTTAATTTCTGTACTTGAACTACCCGTACTATCAAAATAAAGACAATCTTTTTCATTACTTGGATTACAGATTACTTGACACTTATTAGGAAAGCATTGCTCAATATATTCACGCCAAGTTACTTCTTTATTTTTATCATTATAATATTTATCTTCAACTATTTCACAAATATGTTGTTCTTCTATACCACAACTTTGTTTCATTGCTAATTCATTTTCAACTTTTGCTCCATTATTATCATAATATATACAATCATTATTATTATTTGGATTACATACTTTACGACATGTATATTTATTACAATCTAAATCATAAGCTTCCCATGATACTTCTTCTCCCAATTTATTATAATATTTACCACTTTGATAAGTACAAGTTTTACCACAGGCAACATTCATGGCTTTTTCATCGTCTACTTGTTTATTTTCATTATCAAAATAAACGCAATTACTAGTATTATTTGGTTCACATACTTTTTGACACATATAAGTATTACATGCTTTTTCATAAGAAAGCCAATCAACTTCTTCTCCCAATTTGTTATAATATTTACCATTTCGATAAGTACATGTTTTACCACAGGCAACATTCATAGCTTTTTCATCTGCTACTTGCTTATTTTGATTATCAAAATACATACAATTATTATCATTATTTGGTTCACATATTTTTTGACAATAAACTTGTTTACAGGCCTTTTGATATTCATTCCAAGTAACTATTTCACCTTTATCATTATAATAATTATTATTTTTAAAAGAGCATTTCATACCACAGGCAACATTCATGGCATTTTCATCATTAACTTCATTTTTATTATTATCAAAATATATACAATTACTATTATTATCTGGTTCACATACTTTCGCACAAGAAACTCTTTCACATGATTTTTGATAGCCACGCCAATCAACTACTTCTCCATTTAAGTCATAATAAGTTTTACTGCCTCCAATATTATTTATATGACAACTATAATTATCAGCAAGTTGTCCTTGATATTTTTTTAAACAATTTAAAGCAGTTGATACTTTAGTCAATGTTATTGTTGCCATTTCATGGAAGCCAACTTCTTGCATTTCTTCATTTGCCCCAAATTCAAAATTGTAAGTTACAACTCCATTTGCATTATTAACACTATTTTGACTAATTAAATACCAGCCATTAGATACTTCAAAATTAGATGCCGTAATATTAGTAAGGACAAGGGATACCTTAACATGATTCTTTAATCTTGGAGTATCCGTAACAACAAATCCCAATTGACAATTTTCAACTCCATCACTTACGGCCTGACATTTAAGCCCACCTTCATAAGATAAGCCAGCAAAAACTTTATTAGGTAAACTTATAATTACTAAAAATAGTAACACAATAATTAATCTTTCTATTCTTTTCATATTTAATTCTCCTACTTTAATTATAACGCTATTACTATTTACTTGGCAATTACAATTTTTACTTCTCATAAATTTTTTTCTAATATTTAAAAAGCTATACATATTTTTGTATAGCATAATTTTTAACATGGTATAGCAATTAAAGTAATTTCCGTTGGAAACAAAGTATTACCATGATATCTTAAATAAAATTTATAATCTTTATTCATATCTATTATCATTTTAGGTATTTTCCAAATATCTTCATAATTATGGTAAACAGATAATAAAAGAATTGGATGATCATTTATAATATGATGACGACATCCTTTTAAGGCCTTTTGTTCATATCCTTCTATATCCATTTTAATATGTGTAATACTCTCCGTTATATCTTCATCTATAGTAACTTCATCAACACTGATATTTCCTTTATCCACTACGCGATTAGCCGATGATCCTTCTTTGTTTTCTTCTAAAAATAAAGTTCCTTTTTTATTACCCGCGGCCTTGAATTTATATTCAATATTGGGATACATTTTTGTATTCTCTTTTAACTTTTCAAATGTATTTTTAGTTATTTCGTAACAATAAATTTTTTGATAATCTTCATAGCAATAGATATAGCTTAAGACAGTATCACCTGTATAACTTCCTAAATCAACAAATACAGCATCTTTAACATATGGGACAATATCTAAATCAAAATAATCTGGATATACTTTTTCCATTATTTTAGAAAGCATCTCAAAATCGTATTGATACCAATTATTTAAAATAGCAAGTAGTAAATATCTTGATCTATAATCTTCTAAATGTTCATATAACCATATTAAATCACTAAGATGATTTTTTAAAACATTAGCCCTATTATGTATTTCTTCATAATTATTATCTTTTATTGATAAATTACCCCAATAAGGAAATTTTTTAAAATAATCTTGTAATGTATTTTGATACTTAACATTTAAATTTTTAAATTTATTAAGTATTTCTAAATATACTTCTTCTATACTTTTACTATTTATATCATTTACTAAATTATAAAATCTTTTATCGATAATATTCATATAACCCTCCACTTAATCATATGCAAGAGAGTTATATTATTACTTTATTTTTGTACTTTTACAGGCACAGCATTATTATATATTTTATTTAAATACTCATCTGGATAATGTTCATCTAAATATACTTCTAAATGATTACTTGGTTCTAAGTTTTCTTTTCTTTCTTTTTGACGATAAGTCGCCGCTAAAGAAATAGAACAATCAAAAAGTAACATTATGCTTAAAATAAATGTAATTACCATCATTGTTTTTTTAGTAATTATTTCTTTATGTTTTTGTAATATAGGTAAAACATACAAACTAAATAAAATAAAAGCAATACCCCAAATACATGCTACAGAAAGACTGGTACGACCATTAAAATTAAATTTCATATAATCATAATTCCAAGAAATAGTACCAAATATTTTTTCTTGTAAAAAAGAAAAGATATATTCTACTAAACCACCTAAAAAGGCCGCAACAATAAAAATATTAAACAAATATTTTTTACTTGTTTTTTTATCAATATTTAATTTACGTGCCACAAGATAAAATACTATCATACCAACACCATAAACAGGAATTAATGGTCCATATATAAGACCTTGTCTTAATTCCCAGTGGCCTCTTAAAAATGTTAATAAATTTTCATACACAAAACCAGCAAAACTACCATACAAAAAGATCCAAAATAGTTCAATATAATTAATTAGTATTTTTTTCTTCATTATTATTCCCCCAATAATTCTTTAATGATTAAATATTCACTATAATTAATTCATTTTTTTATTAAATGATAATTATACACTTCCCTTTTTTTGATGCCTACTATTATAGCAAAAAAGTAGGAAAAAGTAAATAAAAACAACTCAATAACTTGAGCTGTTACGTAATCATAATAAAATACTAAATTATTTAAGATGAATATGTCAATTGAATAATTAATCTTTTGTCATTACTTTATTAAATATAAAACGACTCTTTAAAAAAGTGTTTTTCTTGTTTTCTGACCATTATAATTAATTAAATAATCAAAAAACTTTTAGTTTTTAGTCATCTTTTTCTTATGCCATATGTTATAAGCTATAATAATTATAAACATTACTACACTAATAACTGCTGATGTAATTAAATTATATTTAAAAATATTTTGGATAATTTTAACAATATAAGTATTATGGGTTACTAAGATCTTACTACCTACAATCAGTAATGTAAAACTTAATAAAATAACTAAAGAAGACATTAAAATAGTAATCGCACTATTCTTTAGCCATTTAGCTTCTTTCCATTTTAGAATAACTATACCAAGTAATGATATTAAGAATATAGAAGTTAAATAAATAACTAATTTCTTGCTAAAAACAAATCTAACTATACTAAGTATTTCTTTATAATCATTTGGTATTTTTTCTTCAATTATGTTAGTATCAGGAATAATTTCTTCAATATTTTCTCTTTCTTCAGTAATAATATTTAATATACTCTCTTTTTCTTTATTACTTATTTCATAATATCCACTCTCATTAATAACATCAATTGCATCATTAACTAAATCTTTAATTTGATCAATGGATATTAATTCATATTTTTGACCTGTTAAAGTATAATCTACTAAATTACCTGTTACTCCCGCAATCATACCTTTTATCTCTTTCGAATTAACAATTTTTATAATTGTATCTTCTTTAATTCCTAACTTTTCAGCATCAGTTATAATTGGCTCTAATACTTCACTAACTGTATCATGCAATTCTTTATCTTCACTTACTAATGATTCAATATCAACGCTTTTAAACATGTTAGTAATTGTACTTGGATTTGTTACATACTTAATTGGTAGTAAAATTATTAACCAAAATGAACTTATAAATAATGCTAAAGATGAAATCCAAACTCCAAGTGCTTTTAAAAATTTTTTCATTATAAATACCTACCTTTAAAATTTCTTCTTTCTTATTTTAACATATTTTTATTATCTTTTAAATTACACAAGTTTAATTTTAAATTACTTAATTCACTATTTAAAGAAAAATCTGCTAATTTATAAAAACTAACTATATCTTTTTCTTTAATAATTTTCATATCTTTATTATTTATATCTTTATAAACAAATATTGTTAATCCCCCATTATTTTTTACATATTCCATTGCATGATAATCTGTTAAGCCATCACCTATATAGATAATATTTGTACAATCATCTTCTCTATTATTATTTATTTTACAAATTTCTTTTATAGCTTGAACTTTATTTTTGTCACTCATTAAAAATTTTATACTATCAATTTCGTTATTTTGATTATAATTAAAAGTTGTTGCATAAATAGCATTAAACAATGGGGCAATTTCAATCTTGTTTAAGAAAACTTTTATACCGGAACTTAGTAAATAATTTTTAATACTATTAGCATTTAAATTTTGTAAAAACGCTAATACTCCAGGATTATATTCTACATTCTCAGTTCCTAAGCATAAATTTTCATCTATTAATTTAAAACCATTTTCTTTAATTGTCGATAAATAAACTTGATAAAAGGCATTATAAGTATCAATATTTTCTTTTTGGGCTAAATTCCTAACTTTATTTAAAAACTGAGAATCATATGAACCATTTGCAAACCCACAGCTTTTTAAAATTTCATATTTAGGTAAAGCATAAGGAGTAAGTGTTCCATCAAAATCATAAATAATTATTTCTTTATTTTTCATATAACCTCTTCATTTAATTTTTCTTTAATTTTAGTACATTAACAATAGGACTACCATCAAATAATGGCTTAAAATGTTTATCTTCTTCTTTAATTATATTTATTATTTTTAATATCTCATCATCTAAGTTTTTATTATTTTTAACAAGTACATTAATAATACCATATAATTCTATATCATATTTTTCTGCTACTTCCCTATTTTGACCTAAATATTCCATAATATCAATTGGTAATGGATAATTTTCATTTTTTATATTAGTATTAATACTTTCATTAATATTAGCTATTAAACTTTTTATATAGGAATGAACATCTGGATATTTAAAACCCAATATTTTCATTTGATAAGAATTTAAAAAATAATTATTGATTTGCTCACCTATAAACTTAACATATAACAATAAAGAAATAATTATATTATCTTTTGCATAAATATCGTATTTATTATTATTAACATACAAATAATTTTTAACTATAAATATATTGTCTGCTAATTCAACTATTTGTTTTAAACTTAATTTTTGAAATGGATAAGGAAATGTAAAACCAGTTTTACTATCTACTAAATCATACATTCTTTTATATTCTAAAACATATTCTTGAATACTTTTTATTTCTTTTTCCTCTTCTGTATTTAAAATACCAATTGTATTATATTTTTCATCTAAAATAACAAACACATCGTTTTTGGGAGTATTTAAAACAATAATATCATCAAATATATTAAAGTTTTTCCAATCTAATCCATACACACAGCATTTATTTCGAAAATTAATATCGTTTATTAATTTAGTTCTATCTATTTTATTCATTATTTATCACCCATTATCTTATATTAATTATTTTTTACTTTTAAAACTTTAGAATAACCTTTATCTAATAATTTAGTAAAATTTTCAGGTATTTTTTGTTTTGCTTCATTAATTAATTCCTTAGGAATTCCATATAATGCCTCAGCCATTGAACCTACAATACAGGCATTGGTATCAGTATCGCCACCATAAGAAATAACTAGTTTTATGGCCTCAGTAAAATTGGAAGAATTAAATACAGCATATAAGCAATTATTAATAGTATCTTTACAAGTATAATTAAATTTTGTAAATGGTTTATATTCAAAATTTAAATTTAATTTCTTTATTATTTCATCTTTAGAAAAACCATTTCTAGCATAATAAATAATAAGAGCAATTAATGTTGCACACTCTATTGCCTCATTAGAATTATGAGATGGTATTGTTGCATTTTTTGCATTCTCCAATACTTCTTCATAGGTATTAAATAAATAACCAACAGGAGAAATACGCATCATGGCGCCATTGCCAATACTATTACCTATTTCGTTACTCTTAGACCACTTTATAAAACCAGGTGAAAAAGCACCTTCAAAATATGGTTCAAAGTTTGGCTTATAATTCATATATTCTTTAGCATATTTCTTTAAGTAAAAGTGATAATCTTTATCATTTAATATAGCATCAAGTATAGCTATAGTTAAGATTGTATCATCACTATAAAAACTTTCTTTACTAATTATATCACCAACATTAATGGTAGATATTTGTTTAATTTGTTGATATTCATAGATTGATCCTGCTAAATCACCAATTATTGCTCCCCACATAAAAATTCCTTTCTATTTTCTTCTTCAATATTAAAATATTCATCTATTGCTAAAATCATATCAGGTGATATTACCTTATTTTTTTCATTATTTGAAATATTCTCTCTTATTTTATCAATCACAAATTTTAATGGTATTTCTTCAATTTTAAAATTATTCTTTCTTTCTAATTCAGTATACTTTACTTCCTTTATATCCGGCTTCTTTGAAGTTTTTATTACATAATAATATATTTCTGCTTTTCTATTTTTTCCTATTTCAGGCCAATCTTTATTAAGATATGTACCTTTCATAAAGGGTTTTCCTATCTCATTTTTATCTATTATTATTCCTGTCTCTTCTAAAATTTCTCTTTGCAAACATTCTTCAAATGATTCTCCCATTTCTAAATGTCCACCTGGAAATTGGAATATACCATTTTCATTGCCAATATAAATAAAATCAGAATTAATAAGCAAAGCTTTCATTCTAATAACAGTTTCAGTAATGTCTTCTTCTTTTAAATTATCATAATTATATATAATTTCTTTCAAAGTCATCACCTCATATTTTTATTATAACATAGTGGTTAACTTCTTGATAGATTCAAATAATTTAATATTTTAACAAATATATTAACCTAACTGTTTTTTAAATAGAAAAAATAAAACTACTTTCAATTATCGTAAATTTGTATAAAATATATTGTGTAAAACAAATGTTTGCTATAATTTTTATAGGAATATTTGACAGTTGAGTGCTTGCCAACTTCTAAAAGGAAGGAAGCTGATATTATGTCTAAGAAAGATTTTTTAATCTTATCACTTATTCTTATTATCTTTTTACTTATAACCTTACTTTTTACTTTTGTAATATAGTATTCTATGTAAAAGAAAAGCACTCAATCTCACAAGATTAAGCGCTAACCAATATTGGTGAGTACTCAACATTGCGTTGTTAAGTATTCCCTTTTTTTATTTTATGCAAGTTTCCTTGACAAATACATAATAACATAAAAAAGTACTATTTGCAAGGTTCTTAATTAAAGTTCGAACAGAAACATCAATGTACGATTGAGAAAGCTATCTACAACTTTTGTATAAATTTTTTAAAATTTTCTAAATATTCTTTGTTTTATAGTCAAAATCTTTTCTCTATCTATTTCATAATTATCATTTAAATCTATTACTTCATCCATATATGGTATATCATTTATCTGACATTTTTTATTAACCAACATATTAGCAGTATTTTGTAAGTTTCTTAAAGTTTGTATATGATCTGATAAAACATGATATTGCTTTTTTGTTATTTTTTGTAATACTTCTCCATACATTTCAAGATAAAAAGATAAAATCATTGATATCTTATCTATATCTTCTATTGTAGAAACCTCAGAATGTCTAAAATCAATTAAAAATTTTTTAAAGAGTAAAGAAATAAATGGTGAATAATGTTCTCTAAAAGTACAACCATCTATATCACAAAATGCAATATTTCCTTTGTCATCAACTAAAATATTTTCAAAACTTAAATCTTGACAAAAGATTCCATTATTATGAATATTTCTTAATATTTTACTAGCTTTGACTACATAAACAAATAATTCATTACAATTAAAATATCTTTTTAAAAATTTATCTGATAGAGGTATAGAATTGGCAAAATATTGCATAGTATAACCTTTTAAATTTCCATCTTCTATAATTAAATTTTGAGGTAATAAAACATTATCAATTTTTATTCCATCCATATCACGAAATTTTTTGTATAAATCCCTCTTTTCATCAGGATAAAGGCCATCTAAAAATTTATAGCATATGATTCCATCAGTATAAATTGTACCTTTTGTTCCTTGACTTTGTAATTTTCTAAGAATAGATAAATTTATTTCTTTAAATTTTATTTCTTCCATACTTGTCCCCCTTTAAAATTTCCATATATAATACCACAAAAATCGAATTTGTGCAAACTTCACCATCATTTGCAAGGTTCTTAATTAAAGCTCGAACAAAAAAATCAATGTACGATTGAGAAAGTTATTTACAACTTTTTCAAAGAAAATTAATATAATAATCAAACATTAAATACATTTTAGTAAAAATAAAAAAGTAGCAATAATTCTATACTACTTTCTTAAAGATTTTATCATTTGTTTTGCTTCTTGAATATCTTCTTTAAAAACACCAGGATTTAATTTTAAAGGTATTCTTGGTTCTTTGGTTTTAACTATCATTGGTGAAAGGTGTTTTAATTGTTCAAGAGTATATTTATTAACTGGAATATCAACAATATCAATTCTGAAATTATCTAAACTTACAAAATTTGCTCTAACATATTGCATTGCTATATTGCTTCCATTAGATTTTAATATTATTGCTTTTCCACCCTCTAAAGAATCAAATTCTCCGATATTCATAGATTCATCATTTAGAAAAATAATATATTTCTTTTCTTTTCCAGTTGTTGAATTACTAAACACTTCTTCTGATTCTTTTCTAGTTGCAGAAATTGATCTACTATCGCTAGTTAAAATTTTATTAATCAGTAAAGCTTCATTTTTATCTTTAACAGCAAAACTTTCAATAATTACACCATCAACAATTCTAATATATGGTTCTTCAAAATTTAGTAATTGATTTGTATAATTCATTTTGCCAAATAATCCAATTCTTGAATAATGTATTGGTATATTAGAATATGGAAATTGCTTTCTTCTCTCATCTTCGACATATTTGTTAATTGAAGCATGAGAGCCATTTTTATGAGAATAAATTATACCATCTTTATTTAAAATAATAATTGTATTTATATATGGAATCGTTACTTGAATACAATCATCACCTACATAATGACTTTCAACTCTTTGAACAACTTCAGATACTTTTTTCATATATGCAAAACCTCCTTAACTACATAAAAGTATAGCATTATTCTATATAAAATGAAATATTTTAGGTTAAATTTCTATCTCAAAATTATCATTTCTTTTGACATTATCTAACAAAAGAAAAAAACCAATCTTTCGATTGATTCCTATATCAAAGTTCAACTATAAATATCACTCATTAATAATGAGTTTAACACATATTTTAGTACATAAAATTTTATTTAGTAAGTGTTTTAGAAAATGCACTTGCGCCTTTCCTAAATTCTTCACGCAATTCTTGCTTTTGTCTATTGGAAATTGGAACATTACCATATCTATCACCAGAATAAATGCTTCTAACAAATATCGATTTAGTTGGATATACTTCTCCTTCAGACCAACCCTCTTTATATAAAGAATGCTTTGACATCTTAAAAGTTAAATATGTTGATAAATCGTTCGCTTTATCTATCTTTTCATTTAATTCAGTAATATTTTGAATAGTTGGAGTTATTAACCTAATAATATCTTCTTTCATGATATTACCATTTTCATCCAATTGAATATCAAGTTCTATAAGTAAGTCTTGAATTTGAATAGATTGTCTAGTTCCAATTTGTTCTACAATGTTTAGCAATTGCAATGCTTTATTTCTTACAATAGTAGTATATCTATTAAAATATTCTAAAGTGTATGGTTCAAAATAATATCTTTGTGCACTTAAACCATCAACGAGCGCTTGGGAAGATTCTTTAAATTCTTCTGGAGTAAGTAAATTATCTAGTGTAAATTGTATTGGTCCTGAACTTATTTCTTTTCTAGGTTTTGGATTTTCAATTCTTTTTTTTAATTCAGGATCTTTCTCCTGAAATTTTTCTTCTAAAAATTTTACAATTTCATCGCTTGTGACAGATATTTGAGCATTATTAACCTCATCTTTAATCTCACTTAAACTTTTTCCTAAAATTTGTTCTAAAATTGAAATAAGAATGTTTGAGTCATAATATTTGTTATCAGTTCCATCAAAGTATTCTTCTAAATTTAATCTTGGCATAAGATTACCTCCCTTACAAAAGTAGTATATCATATCTTTTTGAAAATTTTAATATTTTCCATTACATTTCTACCGCGAAATCGTCTTTTTCTTTTGTCTTAGATTTTTTATCAGTAGATTATACCACTTTAATTAAGTTTAATATTTTTTCTTATACCATACTTTTTGTTTTGGCAAAATATTTAACTCCCAGGTATTTTGACAAGTGTATCAAAATACCTTATTGAAATAAAATTAATCAGTAACGACAATTTTTATCAAATTAACATTTACTAATTGTGTCAATTAGCAAGTGTGTTTTCTAAATTGTCATAAATTTAGTATCAAATTCTATTGTGCAAAGAACAATTGTTTGATATAATTTTCATAGGGAATATTAGTTGTTGAGTGTCTACCAAATCTCTTATAGAGAGGAGGTTTGATAAAGATGAAAACTAAGACTTTTGTTATAAAAGTTCTAAAGCTCATTGCTATCATTTTATTTCTCCTTATCGTTATGATAGTAGTAATAAAAAAATGACACTTAATTCTTCATTGAATTAAATGTCTAAACAATATTAATTGGGTAGGCATTCAACTCGCAAAAACTGAATGTTTCCTTTTTTATTTTATGCAAGTTTCCTTGACATATTCATAATAATCGAGTAGAGAAAACTTTTCAAGATAATTCTTGAATATTTTTCCCTCTCACACCACCGTACGTACCGTTCGGT
>CANROK010000011.1 GCA_947632205.1 uncultured Bacilli bacterium | reverse complement strand
GATTCAAGTATAACATATAAAGTAAAAGTAACAAACTTTGGTAATGTTGATATGGGAATATATAATATCGATGGATTAAATGATAGATTAACATATACAATAGAAGGATATGAATTAAAAGATAAGATAGCAAGTGGAGGAAATAAAAAAGAATTCAAAATAACAATTAAATATAAAGATGAATGTTATGATGAAAATAATATAGATTATAATATCTTATTAAACTTTGAATTTAGAGCATATTATAACGTAACATATTTGGAATTTCCATATGAAACAGAAAGTTTACCACAAGAAGTAATGGAAAGAGATAATCTAGTAGTAGATTTAAATAATTATGAACAAGGAAGATATGATATATGGGAAGATTATATAGAGCTATCAAATAATAGATATACATATAAAAACAATATATTAACAATATTATCAGTTGAAGGAGATATAGAGATATGGTATAAGGATATATCAGAGATAGAATTAGTATTAAGGGATAATGATGCAAATAACTATATATCAGAAGATTTAGTTGGAGGAATGTTTAGATATCAAGGAACAGATAATGTTAATAATTGGATATGCTTTGGAGCAACAATGGATTGTAGTAAAACAAAAGAAGATATAGATAAATATATGTATCGAATAATTGGAGTAACACCAGCAGGAGAATTAGCATTAATAAAAGAAACTGCTATAAAAGAAGATAATGTAACTCAATTTCAATGGAACGATAAAAGTTCAACATCAGATTGTGGAGAAGATGGTTCATTATGTACATGGGAAAACTCAAAATTATTTAATAGATTAAACGGATTATCAGATGACAATCTATTTATAAATAGTAATTATTATGATTATTTAACAAGGGATAGTTTTTGGGAAAGTATGATTGATTACCATATATGGAAATATGGAGAATCAAAAGAATTGAATACTTACGATGGGGATAGTGCATATTCAATAGAAAGTCAATTTTCAGATAGTGTAGAAGCCAAAATAGGATTACAATATGCACATGATTATTACTATGCATATCCAAGAGGAAATCCAGAAAATAAAGATAATGCAAAAAATGCATGGATACACTTCTTAAAGGATAGTTTTAACACTACAATAGGATATGAATGGTTAATAAGTAAAGATGATGTAGAGTCTATAGTTATAGGTCCGAACGGAGATGTTGGTAATAGTGGCATTGAAAGTAACTATGCCAGTGGTGTGCGTCCAGTATTCTATATAATCCCAGGATTATATTTCAAAGAAGGAACGACCGGAGAAAAGAATAATCCATATATTTTTGATGATTATGAACCTGTATCATTAGGAGAATTTTGTGCTGGTCATTCAAATATGGGAACATGTATAACAAATAAGAAGAATTTTATAGAAGAAGTAGGTAATATTACATCAAACAAAGTCGGAGAAATGTATAGATATCAAGGATTACATGATAACGTAACAAATAACTATATATGTTTTGGAACAACTGATCAAGAAACATGCACAAGTGGTAGAGATGCATATGATAGCGGAAGAGATAAATATATGTACCGAATAATCGGAGTAACAGAAGAAGGAGAATTAGCCCTAATAAAAGAAACTTTTATAAGAGAAGATAATCTTATTAGTTTTAAATGGAATGATAAATATACTACAACAGATTGTGGAAGTGATGGTTCAGGATGTACATGGGCTAACTCAAAACTATTTAACAGATTAAACGGATTATGTAATGAAAGTAATGCAAACTGTACAGGATTAGGAACTGGTTATGATGGCCAAACAAATATATTTATAAATAATGAATATTACGATTATTTAACAAGTGGAAGTTCATGGGAAAGCATAATAAGTAATCATACATGGAAATATGGAGAATCAAAAGAATTGAATACTTACGATGGGGATAGTGCATATTCAATAGAAAGTCAATTTTCAGATAGTGTAGAAGCTAAAATAGGATTACAATATGTACATGATTATTACTATGCCTATCCGGGAGGAAATCCAGAAAATAAAGATAATGCATTTAAGTCATGGATACGCTTCCGTACTAATCTTTTAAATCAAGGTAATATATATGAATGGTTAATAAGTAAATACGGCGTTAATAGTACTGATGTAAATGCATGGATTTTTAGTTCAATCGGGGAAACGCAAGCGATCGATGTAAACAGCAGCTTTGGCGTGCGCCCAGTTTTCTATCTAACATCTGATGTCAAATTATCAGCTGCCACAGGTGAGTATTGGGATCCATTTATAATAACTAACGTAAATACGGATTAAAAAGGATGCCTGAAGGGTATGTCCTCAAGATGCTCGCAAAATTGGAATTCCAGCATAAAAATTGTATTAGAATATGTAAGTATATTATGTTAAATCATAATAGATAGTTAATGTAGAATTAAAAGAATTAATAGATAATAATTAATTTGCAATGTTGTATTATAAATTATTTATACTAATCTCGTTTCTTAAACATAAAGAAACGAGATTTTTATATGAATAGAACACTTTTAATTAATAATTTTTTTTGATATAATTATTTCTGAGATGATTTTATGCAACAAATAGCAATGTATATTATGTTATTTTTTATCTATTCGTTTTTAGGATGGTTAATGGAAGTTGGAGTCTTTTTAGTCACTAAACATAAATTTGTTAACCGTGGTTTTTTAATTGGACCTATTTGTCCTATTTATGGTTATGGTTGTTTATTTATAATTATTTTGTTAAAAAGATATGTAAATGAACCAATTACTTTATTTTTAATGGCTCTTTTAATCTGTTCTTTACTTGAGTATATAACAAGTTTTCTAATGGAAAAAATATATAAAGCAAGATGGTGGGATTATAGTAATAAAAAGTTTAATATTAATGGAAGAGTATGTTTAGAAAATCTAATACCATTTGGTTTACTCGGAATGCTTATAATGTATATTATTAATCCATTTCTTACTAACTTATTACTTAAAATTCCAAATTTAATATTATATATAGTTGTTATTATATTTTTAATTGGATATGTAGTAGATAATGTTATTTCTAGTGTTGTTATTAGTAGTATTAGAAAAGAAATAAAGAGGGCTGAAAAAGATCAAACAGAAGAAATAACAAAACGAGTTAAAGCTAAATTAAATAAGAAAGGATACTTTAGTAAAAGAATTATTAAAGCTTTCCCAAATATTCAAACTTATAAAGAGTTATTAGTTAAATTAAGAGAAAATATAAATGATAAGATAAATAAAAAGATAAAATAATTTTTAAGCAGGGGGAATTATGAATAATTGGCATATAGATAGAGGGTATCTAAGAAAGAGTATAACTGATGGTCATAAAATATTAATGAATCCACAAACATCGGAAACATTAAAAATGGAAGTTAAGTATGATATAAAAGTATTTAGAAATTTTTTAGCCAATAAATTTGATATGTTTGAAGAATTTGAAGATAAAGATTGTGTTTTTGATGAAAAAATAAAAATTAAAGTATTAAATATAATGCATAAACATTATAATAAATTTAAACATATTTTTGATTATTTAATTAAATTATATGATAGTAATATTTTTGTTGAATTTAAAGGTATAAATCAAACATATTTAGATTTAGAATTTGTAAAAGAATTAACTTTAGACAATTATAAAGATAATTCTTTGTATTTATATAATATAGCTAAAAGATTATTACAACCAAATTCTAATTTGTTTATAGAAAAAATAGATGATTATAAAATCACTTCATATGTCCATTATTCTAGTATTGATAAGGCAAAAATGATTATTATTAATCCATATGATTTATGTAATAATTTTAATCATGAATTAGAACATGTAATAGAAAAAGAAATAGGATATAAAGATAATAATTTATATTATGAATTAGGACCAATATTATTTGAACAATTATTTTTAGATAAAGTTTATAATATATTTGGTTATTTAAATTCTGGGGATATATTAGATCGTTTAATCGATATAGATTGGAAAATGGATACTATTACAGGTTATTTTAAAATGTTAAAAGAACTTGCTATTAATAATTTTGAAATTAGTTATAATAATTTTATAATTTTGTTAAAAAAATATATGGATTTAAATAAAGAGGATGAAATATTAGAATTTGTATTTGAGGAAATAATAAACTCTGGAATTGAAGAAGATATGGCTTATGTTTTTGCTTATTTAAAAGGAATTAAATTAAGAAGTGAAATATTAAACAATAAAGATGATGTTTATAAATTATTAAAGCCATATTTAACTACTCAAAAGTATGATTTTACTGATGATAAAGATTTTATAATTTATGATAATTATATGAATAGTATGCAAAAAAGAATAAGAAATAAATAATTTGTAGTTTTAAGTAAAATGGTATATAATATGTCATTAGAAATTATATTTTAATATAAAAAAAGGTGGTTATATGGCATATATTGAATTTAAAAATGTTAATAAAATATATAAAATGGGTGAAGTAGAAATAAAGGCCTTAAATAATACTTCATTTACAATTGAAAAAGGGGAATTAGTAGTAATACTTGGTCCATCTGGGGCAGGAAAAACAACTCTTTTAAATATTTTAGGTGGTATGGATAATGCAACAAGTGGGGAAGTATTTATTGATGGTGTGGATATTACCAAATTAAATCGTAAAAAATTAATTCAATATAGAAGAAATGATATTGGGTTTGTTTTTCAATTCTATAATTTAATTCAAAATTTAACTGCTTTAGAAAATGTCGAATTAGCAGTGGAATTATGTAAAGATCATTTAAGTCCCAATAAAGTATTAAATAATGTTGGGTTAGAAAATCGTAAAAATAATTTTCCATCTCAACTTTCTGGTGGTGAACAACAAAGAGTATCAATTGCTAGGGCTATAGCTAAAAACCCTAAACTTTTATTATGTGATGAACCAACGGGTGCGCTAGATTATAAGACTGGTAAACAAATATTAAAGTTACTTTCTAATACTTCCAAAAATGAAAAAATGACAATAGTGATTGTTACGCATAATAGTGCTATTTCGGAAATGGCTGATAAAGTAATTAAATTTAAAAATGGGGAAGTAGAAGATGTAATTATCAATAAAAAGCCAAAAGATATAGAAGAGATTGAGTGGTAATAATGAATAAAAGATTAATTACGAATAGCATTAGAACTATCAAAAAATCTTTTTCAAGATTTATTCCTTTAATGGTAATGAGTTTTCTTGGTGTTTTTGTTTTTGCTGGTTTAAAATCGACTAAGCCCGATATGCTTAATTCTCTAGATAATTTTTTAGATGATTATAATGTTTATGATTTTAAAATTGTTTCTACTTTAGGATTAACAGATAATGATTTATCTTACTTAAAAGAAATAAATAATGTAAATCAAGTAGAATATGCTTATTCTAAAGATGTCTTAATTAAGGATAAAGAAGAAGATTATGTTATAAATGTTTCCAGTTTACCTAAAAATATTAATATTGTAAAGTTAGTTAAAGGAGAATTCCCAGAAAAAGATAATGAAATAGTAGTAGAAGAAAATTTTTTAAATAAAACGAATTATAAAATGGGGAGTATTATTAAGATTGATACAGATGAATTAAAAAATAAAGAATATAAAATAGTGGGAGTAGTTAAAAGTGGTCTTTATTTTAATAATGATCGTTTAAATCAAGACAGGGGTAGTACGAAAGTTGGTAATGGCACAATTAATTTCTATACTTTCGTTTTAGATAGTAGTTTTAATATGGATTATTATTCTAGTATATATCTTACTCTTAATGATACAAAAGAAGATATTACAAGTAGTAATGAGTATATAGATAAAATAAATAAAGTAGATAATTATTTAAATAAAATAAAAGATGATAGAGAAGATGCAAGATATGAAGAAATATATAAAGAAATAGAAGATAAAATAAAAGAAGAAGAATTAGAGGGTAATAAAAAATTAAATAAAGCTAAAAAAGAATTAACAAATGTTAAAAATAAATTAGATGAAAGTAAAAAAGAATTAGATAATGCTAAAAATAGTTTGGATTTATTAAAAACTAATTTAGATAAGGCCAAAATAGAATTAGATAATAATACTTTAGAATTAAGTAAAATATTAGAAGATAATAATATTGATATAAATAATATTGATATAGAGATTAATAATTTAGATAGTAAAATTAAAGAAATAGAATATTTATTAAATACATTAGATAAAGATAGTTTAGAGTATAATAAATATACAAGTATATTAAATACTTTAAAAGAAAATTTAAATAATTTAAATAATATTAGGGAGTTTAATAATAAATTAAATGTTGGTTTAATAAGTTATGAAAATAATAAAAAATTATATGATGAAAGTTATGAAAAATATCTTAATGGTTTAGAAGAATATAATAAAGGGTTAATTAGTTATAATAAAAATAATAAAGAATATCAAAAAGAAAAACAAAGATTTGCAGAAGAAATAAAGAAGGCAAAAGAAGAGTTAAATGCATTAGAAAACCCAGTATGGTATGTTTATAATAGAAATGATCATGATACTTATCCGGATTACATCGATGATATTACTAGTGTTAATAATTTAGCCAAAATATTTCCTATTGTCTTTTTTGGGGTAGCTATTTTAGTTAGTTTAATATCGATGAATAGAATGGTTGAAGAAGAAAGAGGAGAAATTGGGACATTAAAATCTTTAGGATTTAAAAATACTGAAATAACTTTTAAATATATCTTATTTTCTAGTATTGCAACAATATTTGGTGGCTTACTTGGAGGTATTCTTGGGGTAATTATTATTCCCATTCTTATTAACAATATTTATGGTATGTTATTTAATATTCCAAACTTTAAGACACCGATTAATATATCTATAATATTAACTAGCATTGTTATTTCCCTTATTTGTATTTTAGGAACAACAATCTATACAGTTTTAAAAGTTTTAATTGAAAAGCCCGCTAATTTAATGCGACCTAAACCCCCTAAAAACGGTAAAAGAATTATTTTAGAAAATATTAAATTTATTTGGCAAAGATTAAGTTTCTCTAAGAAAGTAACCCTTCGGAATATGTTAAGGTATAAAAAAAGAGGAATTGTAACAATCGTTGGTATTGCTGGTTGTAGTGCTCTTTTGTTGTGTGGTTTTGGTATTAGAGATGCAATTATCGATATAGCCCATTACCAATATGCTAAAACGTTTATTTATGATGCTAGTATTTTTGTTAATGATAGTGAAAATGTAAATCATCCTGCTATTACTAATTTAGTAGATGTTGAAAATATAAATGTTAAAAGTAATAATGTTAAAGCTAATTTATTTGTTGTAGATAAAAATGAAATAGATAGCATAATTAATTTAAAAGATGAAAAAGATAAGAAAATAAGTTTAGATGATAATGGCGTAATTATTACTGATAAACTTGCTACTTTAAATAATTATAAAGTTGGAGATACTATTACTTTAATCGATGATGAAAATAAAATATATAAATATGAAATTAGAGGAATAGTTAAAAATTATTTAATGCATTATATATACATTGATAAAGATTTATTTACTAAAGATAATAATGCATATAAACCAAATGTTTTATATGCTACTATTAATGATAATATTAATAAAGAAGAATTAACAAAAGAACTTATGCAAAATGAAAATGTCTTAAAAGTTATGTATATTGAAGATTATATGCAAAGTGCTGATAATATGTTAAAATCTTTAAATAAAGTTGTTTTAATTATTTTAGTTTTAGCAGCATCATTATCATTTGTAGTGTTATATAATTTATCTAATATAAATATTAATGAACGAAAAAGAGAAATATCAACTTTAAAAGTACTTGGTTATTATGATAGGGAAGTAGATCATTATATAACTAAAGAAAACTTAATTTATACTATTATGGGAATTATGATTGGTCTTGTTTTGGGTTATTTTTTAACTAAAATTGTAATAGTTACTATCGAAATTGAAAAAGCTAGATTTATTTATCATATTAATTTTATTAGTTATCTTTTAACAATAATTATTACAATATTCTTTACTTTATTAGTTAACTTTGTTACGCATTTTAAATTAAAAAAAATTGACATGATTGCTAGTTTAAAAAGTGTTGATTAGTGATAATTTTATGAATTTTGTCGTTTTTTCTTTGCATATTAGAGATTTTGTGCGATAATTATCTATGTAGATATAATTTTAATAAGGAGGTAATTATGAAGAAGAATGTATTAATAGTTATATTTATCTTATGCTTATTAGTTTTACCAATTAAAACAGAAGCATTAAAATATAAAGGTGTTGACTATAAAACACTAAATCTTGATGAGGCACTTACTGAAGAAGAAATAGAACATGATTTTTCTAATTATAAAGAAAGTGATAAGCAAGTAACAATTTATTTATTTAGAGGAAAGGGTTGTGCTTATTGTCGAGCATTTTTAACTCATTTAAATGATATAGTTGATGATATGGGGAAATATTTTAAAGTAGTATCATTTGAAGTATGGAATGATGCAAATAATGCTGAACTTATGGATGAAGTAAATGAATTTTTAAATGCTAAAGCCAATGGAATTCCATTCTATATTATTGGTGATAAGACATTTGTTGGTTATGGTGAATCTTATGATGAAGATATTAAAGCTGCGATAATGGATGCTTATAATAGTAAAGACAAATATGATGTTTTCAAAGAAATGAATAAGCCATTACCAAAAGAAATATCTAATTCAACAGTTCTTATTTGGACTATAGTATTAATTGTAATTAGTACAACTATCATAGTTACAGTAACAAGTGTAGAATATTCCCTAAATAAGAAAAAACTAATTAATATTGAAAAGGCATTGGGAATCACTGAAAAGACAACTACGGATTTTGATATTACAGCTGATTTAGAAGAATTAAAAGAAGTTAAAGAAGATAAAAAGATTGAAAAGAAAAATAATAATTCTAAAAAAGCGAATAAAAAGACAAATCCAAAAGCAAGAAGATAGTTAGAGGTTAAAATGAAAAAGAAGATTTGTATTATAGTTGGTATCATATTAGTGATTGCTGCCCTAGTTATTGTTGGGGTTAAAGTTTTTAATAAACCAAATGATAATGAGGTAGAAAATACTGATGCAGTTAAATTTAAAAATGAATATGAAGAATTAAATGGTAAAGAAAATGCCTCAGGTAAAGAATATAGAGAAGTAAGTATTCCTGAAGATAATCCATTTGTATATGCAACTCCCGAGGAAATTGTTAAAATGATGGAAGATAAAGAAACATTTGCTGTTTACTTTGGCTTTAAAAGTTGTCCTTGGTGTCGTAGCGTTCTAGAAAATTTAGTCAAAGTAGCTAAAGAATTAAATATTAAAAAGATTTATTATGTTGATATATTAGATATCAGAGATACTTATGAATTAAATAGTAAAGGAAAAGCTGAAAGAACTAAAGAAGGTACAGAGGGCTATTATGATTTACTTGAAGCATTTGATAAAGTATTAAGTGATTATACTTTAACTAATAGTAAAGGTAAAACAGTTAAAACTGGAGAAAAAAGAATTTATGCTCCAAATATAGTAAGTGTTGTTGCAGGTGTAGCTAATAAATTAACGGAAGGTACTAGTTCTAAACAAACTGATGCTTATATGGAACTTACTGATGAAATGTTAAAAGAATCTTATGATCAAATTAAATGTACACTTGAATGTTTAAAAGAAAAAGATGCTTGTTCATTAGCTTGCTAAATATTGGTTAAAGAATGAAAAAGAATTTTTTGATACTAGCAGCAATAATAATTGGTATATTAATAATAATTGTCACTTATCTATTTTTAACAAGAGAATCTTTTAGTTTAAAGTTACCAGAAATAGAAAAGATTGTAAGTATTAAGTTAGAAGAAGGAAAACAAATAAAAATAATAAGTGATAAAAATAAAATAAAAACTATCAATGAAATTATTGCTAAAACGAATTATAAAACACATAATAAAAGTAAAACAGAAATGCCTGTTGGTTATAATACTTTAATAAAATTAAGCTTTAATTATGAAGATGAAGTAGCAACAACTATATATATTTATACAAAGAATGGTAAATATTATTTAGAGCAACCAGCAAATGGTATATATGAGATAGATATTAGTGTTTTTGATTCTATAGAAAATTATTTAATTTAGTGGAGAAGTAAAATTCTTCACTTTTTATTTTCTTGTAACTTAAATGTAACTATGGTTATAATATAATGAAATTGTGAGGTGGATTATGGAAATTTTAAAAGTTGAAAATTTAACCAAAATCTATGGTGCTAAAGACACCAAAGTAGTAGCTTTAGATAATGTTTCCTTCAGTGTTGAAAAGGGTGAATTTGTCGCTATTATTGGAGCATCTGGTTCAGGAAAATCAACTCTTTTACATTTAATTGGGGGAGTTGATAAACCCACTAGTGGTAAGGTCTTTATTGATGGCAAAGATATCTTTAAATTAAATGATGATAAACTAGCTATCTTTAGAAGAAGAGAAGTTGGTTTAATATATCAATTTTATAATTTAATTCCAATATTAAATATTGAAGAAAATATTACATTACCATTAAGTTTAGATAATAGAAAAGTTTCGAAAGAAGAACTTGATGAACTTATAAAAAGATTGGGACTAGAAAAAAGAAGAAATCATTTACCAAATGAATTATCTGGTGGTGAACAACAAAGAACAAGTATCGGTAGAGCCCTAATTACCCATCCAGCCATTATTTTAGCCGATGAACCAACAGGTAACTTGGATAGTGTCGGTAGTGATGAAATTGTTTCTTTATTAAAACAAGCCAATAGAGATTATAAACAAACGATTATTATGATAACGCATAATTTAGAAATTGCTAAAGAAGCTGATCGTATTATTAAAATTGAAGATGGTAAGATAGTTGGTGATTAAAGATGAATTTGTTAAATAAATTAACTATCAAAAATTTACTTTTAAATAAAAAGAGAACTATTGTCACAATTATTGGTATTATTTTATCTATTGCGTTAATTTCTGCAGTATTTTCGATGTTCTTTAGTTTTCAAGAAAGTATGATTGTGTATGAAAAAGAACTTAAAGGGGATTTTCATGCGCGATATACAGATGTATCTAAAGAAGATTTAAATATTTTTGCAAATAATAAAAAAATAAAAGATTATTATTATTCTTATAATGTTGGTTTTGCTAAAATAGAATCTGAAAATGCATATAAACCATATGCTTATATAAATGCGATTAAAAAAGAAGATTATGAAAAATTTGGCTTTACTCTTGTAAGTGGTAGAATGCCTAATAATAGTAGGGAAATAGTTATACCTAAACATTTAGATGATAATGGTAAATTAAAATTAAATATTGGTGATACCATAACTTTAAATGTTGGGGAAAGATTAGTGCATTATGAAGATGAAGATATTATTGAAAATAAATATAGTAAAGTTCATGATGGTGAAATAGCTGAAATAATTAATACTAAAGAAATGACTTATACAATTGTGGGAGTAATTGAAAGACCTAATACTAACTTTGAACCATATACTTCTTCAGCTTATTCTTTTATAACTTGTTTAGATGATAATACGATAGCTAGTAGTATGGATGTCTATGTTAAACTAAATAGAAAAAACTTAAAAGATATTTATAAGATATCAGCAGGTATTTTAGGAATAAATAAAGATTTATATGATAAATTAATGAATGATTTAGGTAGTATTAGTGCAAGTGATTACAATAAAATAATGAAAGAAATAGATGAGGCAAAATATGAAGTTAGTTATAATAGTTATTTAATTACTTTAGAAACTGGTAATAGTCAAGATTCAACTTTAAATGCCTTAAAGGGTGCAGTTTTAATTGTTGTTATTATTATCATTGTAACTTCTGTATTTTGTATTAAAAATAGTTTTGATATATCTATCACCGAAAAGATAAAACAATATGGTATGTTGTCAAGTATTGGAGCAACTCACTTGCAAATTAAGAAAAATGTTTATTTTGAGGCCTTTATCTTAGCTGTAATAGGTATACCTCTTGGAATATTATCCGGAATTTTTGCATCATATATATTAATTATAATCAGTAATTATTTATTAAAGAGTTCTTTAAATATCACTTTAGTCTTTAAATTTTCCTTCCTTGTCGTTATTTTTTCAATCCTTTTAGGTTTAATAACAATTTTATTTGCCTCAAGGAAAAGTGCAAAGAAAGCTAGTAAAGTAAGTCCTATAAGTGCAATTCGTAACAATGATGATATAAAGATTAAAGCTAAAAAATTAAAGACACCTAAATGGGTTAAAAAATTGTTTGGTATTGGGGGAGAGATATCTTATAAGAATTTAAAAAGAAGTAAGAAAAAATATCGAACAACGGTTATAAGTATTGTCGTCTGTGTAAGTATATTTATTTCTCTTTCTTATTTTACCAGTTTAGGTTATAAAGTAATTTCTTATGAATTAAACATTACGCCATACGATTTTGAAATATACTATGATCAAAGACATGAAGATGCCTCTAAAATAGATAAAGAAATTATTAATATAGTTAAAGAAGATATTGTTAAAGATTATAGTATAACGCTTGGTGCTGATTCATTTACTAATCCAGATAAAAATAAATATACCAAAGAATATTTAAAATTAAGACCTGGTGTTTTAGATGAAGATTATGAAGATTATAATCATTTAATCGTTTTAGATGATACAACATTTAGAAATTATGCTAAAGCTTTAAAATTAAATTATGAAGATGTTAAAGATAAAGCTATTATGGTTAATACAGTTTGGGAAAATAATAATGATAATAAGGAATATAAAATTGAAAAGTATAATTATAAAGTTGGTGATACTTTAACTTTAGAATATAAAATGGGAGATTTAACGAAAGATATTAATTTAGAGATTGCAGAAATTGCTTCTAAAAAACCATATGGCAATGATGAAAGAAATTATGCAACAGAAATATTTGTTAATGAACAATATTTAGAATATATAAGAAATGTTAATTATAAGTTTATTTATTTAAAAACTAGTAAACCAGATCAATTACAAAAAAATATGGAAACTTTATTAAAAGATTATAATTATAATTATAATAATGTTTCAGAAGATGCTAAGCAATTAAGATCTATTATTTTACTTGTTTCTATATTCTTATATGGTTTTATTACAGTCATTGCCTTAATTGGAATTACGAATATTTTTAATACTGTTAATACTAATATGATGCTTAGAAGAAGAGAATTTGCGATGTTAAAAAGTATTGGTATGACGAAAAATGAATTTAATCGGATGATTAGATTAGAAAGTATTTTCTATGGTAGTAAGGCCTTAATAATTGGTGTACCTATTGGTCTAGTTCTATCTTATCTAATACATAAAGCAGTAATGAATGGTGAATATGTCTTTGCTTTTGAAATGCCTTACTTATCTTTATTAATTACTTGTCTAGTTGTTTTCCTACTCCTACTTACAATTATGAAATATTCTTTAGGTAAGATAAATAAGCAAAATATTATTGAAACTATCAGAAATGAAAATATTTAAAAATGTTGTTGAAAAGCAACATTTTTTTACCATTAGTATGTTAAAATAAGAAAGGAGGCATTTATGAATATTTTTTTACTGGAAGATAACGATGCTATTATTAAAGGATTAGAATATTCTTTTAAATTAAATAATTACAAATTAATTAGTGCTAGAAATTTAGAAGAAGCCCAAACTTATTTAAAAAGTAATAAACCCAATTTAATTATTTTAGATATATCTTTACCTGATGGTAATGGTTTAAATTTATATAATGATTTAATTAAAAATTTAAATATACCTACTATATTCTTAACTGCTTTAGATGATGAAGATACAATCGTTAAATGTTTTAACTTAGGTTGTGATGATTATATAACGAAGCCATTTTCTAGTAAAGAACTTCTAGCTAGAGTAAAAAGAATATTACTTAGAAATAAAAATAACAGTGTTATCATCATTCAAAATATTAAATTTGATTTAGATAAAATGATTGTGTATAAAAATGATGTTGAAGTTAGTTTAACCAGTTTAGAAAAAAATTTATTGAGTTTATTATTTTTAAATATTAATAAAACCGTCAGAAGAGGAGCTATTTTAGATAAAATATGGGAATTAACTGGTAATGATGTTGATGATCACACTATAACCGTTTATTTAAAAAGAATAAGAGAAAAACTAGGCGTAGATATAATTAAAACTGTTAAAGGAATAGGATATCGTATCGATGAAGAATAAAGTTGGCATAAAAAAGTATTTAATAATTATTAGCATATTTATTCTTGTTTTTATTCTTGGTTTTATTACTTTAAGAAATTTAGAATATCAAAGATATTTAAAAGAAACTAATTATAAAATAAATAATTTATATAATTTTGTTAAAGATAAAGGGATAAGTAATGAAGATATATATGATATATTAAATGATGATAATTATGATGATAATTTAGTTAGTAAACTAGGAATTGACTTAACCAAAGAAAATATTATTAATAATATTGATAGAGAATACCAAATAATGACTTATATTAATATTAGTTTAATTCTTTTACTTGTAATAATTATCATTCTAATATTTGTCTATTATAATAAATTAAAAGATAGAGAATTAGATAAAATAACGAAATGTATAAAGAAAATTAATAATGAAGATTATAAATTAGAATTAGATAGTTATGAAGAAGGTAATTTAGCAATATTAAAGAGTGAACTAGCTAAAACTACTTTAATGCTTAAAAATATAGCTAATAATAGTGTTAATGATAAAAAAAATTTAAAGAATTATTTAGAAGATATATCACATCAAATTAAAACACCACTTACATCTATTTTAATAAATTTAGATAATTTAATAGATAATCCCAATATCGATAATGAAACGAAAGATGAATTTTTAAGAGATATAAAAAGAGATGTTAATAATATTGAGTTTTTAGTTTTATCATTACTTAAATTAAGTAAATTTGATACTAATACAATTAAATATAATAAAGAAGATAGGTTAGTTAGAGATTTAATAAATAACAGTATTGATAATATATCTAGTTTAATGGATTTAAAAAATATTCATATTGAAGTAGAAGGTAATAGAAATATAAAAGTAAATTGTGATTTTAAATGGCAAGTGGAAGCAATTACTAATATTATAAAAAACGCTATTGAGTATGCAAATGAAAATAGTACAATAAATATAGACTATGATCAAAATAAAGTTTATACAATTATTAATATTAAGAATATTGGAAAAGCAATAAAAAAAGAAGAATTAAAACATCTATTTGAAAGATTTTATCAAGGAAATAATTCCACTGGTTTTGGTATTGGTCTTAATTTAGCTAAGGCAATTATTACTAAAGATAATGGAAGCATAAGTGTTACAAGTGATGATAATATAACAACATTTACTATCAAATATTTTAATAATATGTTATGATTTTATAGAGGAGTACTTATGAAAAATATTAAAGATTTTGAAGCTAAAGAACTAATTACAAGATAAAGAAAAAATAAAATTATTAAGAGAAAAATAGGTGAGTATAATGAATGAGATAAAATGTCCAAAGTGTGGAACTGTTTTTCAAATTAATGAAACAGATTATGAATCCATTGTCAGTCAAATTAGAAATCATGAATTTGAAAAAGAAATAAAAATAAAAGAAGAAGAGTTTAATAAAGATATTGATAATGCTGTAAAAATAGCTAAACTTGATACCGAAAAAAATTTACAAGATTTACTTAGTAAGAAAGAATTAGAAATAAATAATTTAAAAAATGAACTTGCACTGCAAAAACAAGAAAATGCTTTAGAAATCCAAAATGCCTTATCTAAAAAAGATCAAACTATTGCTGAGCTTAATAATAAACTAGAATTAAATTTAAATGACTATTTATTAAAAGAAAAAAATATTAAAGAAAGTTATGAAGAAAAAATAAAAAATAAAGATGAACAAATTGCTTATTATAAAGATTTTAAAGCCAAGCAATCTACTAAAATGGTTGGTGAATCTTTAGAACAACATTGTCATAACGAATTTAATAAATTAAGGCCACTTTTTCCTAATGCTTATTTTGAAAAAGATAATGATATTAAAACTGGTTCTAAGGGAGATTTTATTTTTAGAGATTTTGATGATGAAGGAACCGAAATAGTATCAATTATGTTTGAAATGAAAAATCAAAATGATGAAACTGCAAGTAAACACAAAAATGAAGATTTCTTTAAAGAATTAGATAAAGACCGAAGAGAAAAGAATTGTGAATATGCTGTTTTAGTATCACTTCTAGAAATAGATAATGAATATTATAATGAAGGAATAGTTGATGTGTCATATAAATATGAAAAAATGTATGTCATAAGACCGCAATTTTTTATTCCATTAATTACATTAATTAGAACGCTTGCTGGTAATTCTTTAAAATATAAAAAAGAATTACAAATTGTTAGAAATCAAAATATTGATATAGCCCATTTTGAAGAAAATATGAACGCTTTTAAAGATGGTTTTAGTCGAAATTATCGAATAGCTAGTGATAAATTTCAAAAAGCAATTGAAGAAATAGACAAAACTATTGATCATTTACAAAAAACTAAAGATGCTTTACTTTCAAGCGAAAATAATTTGCGACTTGCTAATAATAAAGCAGAAGAGTTATCTATAAAAAAGCTTACCCACAATAGTGAAACTATGGCAAAAATGTTTGAAAATTTAAAAAATACAGAAGAAGATACGAAAGTATAATTAAGTATTTCATATTTATGTTGATTATGTTATAATAAAATGAAGAAAGGAAAGATTATGAAAAAAATAGTTTTAGTTTTAGGAATAGTATTATTATTAAGTGGTTGTAGTGTTAAATTAGATAGTAATTATGAAGTTGATGTCAAAAAAATTGATAAATGTACGAATGAAGCAATCGAATATTATGATAATGGTAAACAAAAAGTATATTTAGTATGCCTTAGTAAAGTTACATTAAAAGATAGTAAACATAAAGTTGAATTAAAAAAATATTTAAAACAAGACAATATTGATTTAAACGATGTTTCTAATGAATTAATTATTAAATTAGTAGGTGAAACTTCTTTATTAGATGAAAGTGCGATATTTTATCGTGATGGTGGCACTATGAAATTTACTAAAAATGGTTATACAATTGTAAAATGTAATACAGAAGAAGGAAATAAAGATATTTATATTGGAACAGATGAATTAGATATAAATAAAGGATTTGAAAATGGCTTTTGTGGTCATTAAAATTTTTATTTAAACTGACAATTATTAAAAATAAAATAAAAAAATTAATAATGTATATCAATTATTAATTTTTTTTGATATAATATTAATTGTAATAATTAGGGTGATATGAATGGCACGGAAAAAAATAGAA
Source organism: uncultured Bacilli bacterium (assembly GCA_947632205.1). Classification (GTDB taxonomy): domain Bacteria; phylum Bacillota_I; class Bacilli_A; order RF39; family UBA660; genus SIG200. The sequence goes on along the minus strand of CANROK010000011.1, from coordinate 11,115 downwards.
TTAGAAAACATTGAGTTACAACCACAAATAATTGGACATACATATAAAAAGAAAAGTAATGTTGGTAGAATTATTTTTATGTTAATTGTTTTATTTGCAGTAGTTTATTATATAGATGATGTTACTATTTTTATTAATAATTTATTAGGAATTAATTCTTCAGAAAATATTACGGAAAATGCCAATAAACATAATATTGATTTACCTGATTCAAATGCTAATAAAGATCAAGTTGAATATAAAGAATTATCTGATAATCTATCTTTTCAAAATAATAATTTAACTTTTGAAAATTTTAAATATGAAAATAACAAATTAACTTTTCAAGTAACTAATAAAACAAATAATAATATTAATGTTAAAGATAAAAAAATCTTTATTGAAACATATGATGCTTTAGAAAATAAAAAATTAATTGATACTTATAAACTTAATATTGATACGATAAATTCTAATAATAATATCAATTATGAAATAGAAATAAAAAATGATTTTAAAGTATTATCTATTATTGAAAAAAGTGTAGATAATTATCCAAATGTATCGCTTGTAACAAATAGTGATGGTATAGCTACTTTATCATGTACAAAAGAAAATGATAAAATTGATTATATATTTAATGGCGATAGTTTAAAAGAAATTAGTCATTATTATTCTTATAACGGAATTAATGAAGAAAATTATCAAACGGAATTAAATAATTATCAAACATTAATTAATAGTTATCAAAATATTGTTGGTGTTGATGCTAGTTTTAGTTCAACAGAGTATGGTTTTACGGCGACAATTAAACTAGATTTAGAGAAGGTAAATCTTGAAAAATTTAATAGTAGTTATTATTATGGTTTTAAAGAAAAAGCTAAAGTTGTAAAATATGAAATGGAATTAAATGATTTTACATGTAAATAAATTAATAAGGGTGGTTTATGAATTTAAGAATTGAAGATTTTGAAGGTCCATTTGATTTATTACTTCATCTAGTAAAAATATCAAAAATGGATATATATAGTATTAATATTAAAGATATTATAGAACAATATATAGAATTTATTAATAGTTTAGATAAATATGATATTGATAGTAGTAGTGAATATTTAGTTTTGGCTTCAGAGCTTGTCCATTTAAAAAGTAGAATGTTAATTAATAAATGTGATGACTCAGAATCTGAAAATGAAGAATTTGAAATAAAAAGTGAAGAAGATTTACGGGAAAAATTAATTGAATATGAAAAATATAAAAGTGTTACAGATACTTTTAGAGAATTAGAAGAAAATAGATTGGCATATTATACTAAAATTCCTGAAAATTTAAAAGAATATGTTGATGATGAAAAAATCATTAATAGTGATGTAACTATTGATGATTTACTTAAGGCCTTTTTAGATATGCAACAAAGAATTAATTTTCAAAAACCAATTACAACAAAAGTGGCTAGAAAGGAATACAGTGTAAAAGATAAAATTATAGAAATTAGAAACATACTTAAAGAAAGAAAAAAAATTGAATTTCGAGAGTTATTTGAAGTAGTAACTAGAGAAAATATTGTTGTTACTTTTTTATCTTTACTTGATATGAGTAAAAATTCTGAAATAACTTTAAAACAAGATAAAGTGTTTGGAACAATTTTAATAGAAAGTGTTGTGAGTTAAATGAATTTAGAAGGTGTTTTAGAAGGATTACTTTTTGTAGTAGGTGATGAGGGCTTAACTATAGAAGAAATTTGTCATACATTAGAAATAAATGAAGATAAAGCCAAAGAATTATTAACAAATTTAAAAAAAGAATACGAAAATGATAATAGAGGAATTAGAATAAGTTACTTGGGGGAAAGCTTTAAGTTAACAACTAAAAAGGAACATAAAGCATTCTATCAAAAATTGATAACTAATAAAGACAATATCTTAAGTCAAGCTCAGTTAGAAGTGCTTGCGATTATTGCTTACAATGAACCAATTACTCGAATTGAAATAGATGAAATAAGAGGGATAAGCAGTGCTTATGTGGTAAAAAAATTACTTAGTAAGGATCTCATTAAAGTGGTTGGAAAAAGTGATTTACCTGGTAAACCAAATCTTTATAAAACCACTAGAGAATTTTTAGATTGTTTTGGTTTGTCATCACTAAATGATCTTCCTGTTTTATCAGTTGATACCCCATTAGAAGGTGAAGATTTATTTAAAAAGAAAGAAATATTATAGCAGTAAAAAAATAAATATGTTATAATATCTTTAGTTGCTCGTATGGCGAAATGGTAGACGCGGTAGACTCAAAATCTACTCTTTGTGAGAAGGTTTCGGTTCAAGTCCGAATACGAGCACCAAATGAATAGAAAAATGTGCTTAATAAGAGTACGTTTTTTATATAATAGGAACGTCATACAACAAAAATATCGAATAAAATAAGCAAACAAATGGCGAAGAAGAAAGAACAAGAAAGTAAAAAGGCAAGATATATATTATCTTTACTGAAAATTTTTCTTCTTTCCTTTCGATGAAAAGATTGATATCTTATTTAAGGATATTCATGATACCATTTATTCTATTTTAAATGAATCATATAAATTTTCTAAAAAAGCAAAAAAACTTATAAAAAAAATGTTGTACTGCAAACAAATGTATGCTATAATTTAAATGTAAAGGGGGGTATAATTATGTTAATTAATCGAGCTTATAAATTTAGAATGTATCCAAATGAAAAAGAACAAGAATTAATTAATAAAACTATTGGTTGTACTAGATTTGTATATAATTATATGCTAAGTTTAAAAAAGAAAAATATTAAATTAAGTGTTTATGATTTAATTAAAGAAATTCCAGATTTAGTAAAAAATAATTCCTTTTTAAATGAAGTAGATAGTTGTGCCTTAAGATGTGCTATATTTGATTTAGATAATGGCTTTAAAAAATATTATCAAAGAAAAAGTGGATATCCAAAATATAAGAAAAAAGGTGTAAAAGATAGTTATAGAACGAATTATATAAAAGGTGAATATAAAGAAACTACATATGAAAACATTAAAATAGATTTACAAAAAGGTATGATAAAATTACCAAAATTAAAAGAAGTAAAAATAAAAGGTTATCGTAAATTAGAAAAAATAAATGGAAGAATAATAAATGCCACAATAGAACATATAGCAAAAAAGTATTATGTAACAGTATGTGTTGAAGAAGAAATAAAAGAAGGGGAAAATACTTATCAAAATGCAGTAGGAATAGATTTAGGAGTAAAAAGTTTAGTAGTAACAAGTGATGGAGAATATTATGGTAATCCAGATTATATAAAAAAATATGAAAAAAAGATTAAAGGATTACAAAAAGGATTAAGTAGAAAAGAAAAAGGAAGTAAAAATTATTATAAATGCAAAAATAAAATTCAAGAAGTATATCGAAAATTACAAAATGCAAGAAGAAAAATGAATGAAGAAATAGTAAGTAAAATAATAAAAAATAATAACATAATAGTAACAGAAGATTTAAGGATAAATGAAATGATAAAAGAAGCAAATAAAACTCTTAGAAAAAATATAATAAATTCCACAATGGGAGACATAATAAGAAGATTAGAATACAAATGTAAGTGGTTAAATAAGAAATTAATAAAAGTAAATAGATATTATGCAAGTAGTCAAATATGTAGTTGTTGTGGAAATACAAAAAAAGAGATGAAGAATTTAAATAAGCGAAAATACGAATGTGAAAAATGTGGAATAGAAATAGAGAGAGATTTAAATGCAAGTATAAACATAATGTATGAAGGAATAATACAAAATTATATTTAAAAAAAATAAAGAAGTACGGTAGCGACTATCGGAAATATGGCCTATGGAGGAGTAAAATCCAATGAAGTAGGAAATAAAGGCCGTGAGGCATTTAGAAGGAAAACAAAATAATTTTAATTATTGAGTTTTACTTTTTGTTCTGTTATAAATACTTTTATAATTAGTTCTCAATTTAGGTAATATTATTATTTATTATTTTTAGAAATTCATAAATTACAACGAAAGGAAGAATATTATGCCTAATTATATGAGATATCAACCTAATTATTATAATAATGATCGCTATTTTTTATTACCATTTTTAGGTGGTGCTTTAATTGGGGGAGCAGCTGTAGGTTTAACTAGACCAAGACCAATTTATAATGTAGCTCCCAATCAAGGTGGTTATGGAGTAAATCCTTATTTACCTTATGGTAATTATAGCTATAGTTATTATTATCCTACTTATAGGCCATATTAAAAGATTACAAAAGTAATCTTTTAATATGGATTAGAATTAATTAAGAATGCTTTAATAACTAATTGTTTAGTTTTATCATTTTTGTCACAAGTGGTTAAAATTAATTGACTTTTATTTATATAATTAATATTTAATAAACCATTTTTATCTATAACATTAATTGTAGATACATTATAAGTATATTTAATATTTTTATAATAAATATAAATTATATCATCTATATCTAATTCATCTATTTTATTAAAATATGACTTTATACCATTTCCACTATGAGCTGCTAAAACTAGAATATTATTATTTACATCTGGTAAAGTAGAATTTTTTAATATAGTAACATTTTCATTAACATTATTCTTTTTGTTATCTACATCATAAAATCCTCTTTTTAAATTAAGTTTAGGTATTTCTAAAATCCCTAAATATTCCGTACAGGGACTTATAATGTTATTTATAGAATCATAAGTATTATAACTTTTAACAAAATTATTAATTTTAATTTTATTTTCTTTATAGTTAATATAAGAAGTTATGATTAAAACAAGAGATACATTTATAAAAGCATATCCTATAAAAGCAATTATTTTATTAACATTTATTCTTTTTAGCATAATGTATAAAATATAAACCAACTATAATATTAGAAAAAAATAAAATTAAATAAATATATTTATTATTTGCAAAAGTTTTAGGAACTATAAATGTTTCCACAATTGGTTCTTTCTCATTTAGCATTTCTAACTCAATAATTTCATTATTATTATTTATAGAAAATTCTAATCTACCATTGTATAAAATATAACCATCTAATGCTTTTTTTTCGATTAGATAATATTTTCCATAGGGCAAGTTTTGAACTACTATTTCTCCATTTTCATTGGTTAAACCATCATAGACAATTTTTTCATTTTCATCTAATATTTGAATAGCAACATTACTTAATCTTTCCAAAGTTTCTTTGTCCTTTTTTATAAATCGTAATGAACCCTTTATTTTTTCATTTTCAATCTCTATAGTTAATGTACTATCACTATTTATTTCAAAACTTATAGGTTGAGAAAGTAAAATATATCCTTTTTTTGTTTCAAGTTCTAATATATAAAATTCTCCATAATAAATATTTTTAATTGAAATATTACCATTTTTATCAGTTTTTCCTTTATATATAATTTTATCATTCTTTTTATCATGTATTTCTATAAGAACATTTTCTAAAGGAATGTTTGTATCTTTGTCTTTTTTTAATATTGTTATATTTCCTTTCTTTAATACATTTTTAAATTTATATTCTTTTTTTATAGTAAGATCATACTGATTATCATTTATTAAATTAACAGAATATATTTTATCGTCTAAAAGATAATTTTCTAATGTTTTTGTTTCTTTAAGATAATATTTTCCTAAATATAAATTATTTATTACAATTTTTCCATTTTGGGTTTTATATACGCCAATTATAGTATCTTTTTGATATTTTAATTCGCCATTATAATAAATATTTTCTGCTGCAAATAGAGTATATTCAACATTATTTAATAGCTCATATTTATAATCAATAGTATTGTCGCGGTAATAAATCATTTCGCCATATTTGATAATATTTATTTGTCCTTTAATAGGAGTATTACTAAAATTAAATTCTAATATTTTAGTTCCATCTTTATCTTTAAGAGCGGAGTTATTATCAATTGTAAATTGTAATGCTTTAGAATTCCAAGCATAACCTAAAATAATTTGATTTTCCACTTCTTCTAATTCATAATTACCAAAACCCAAATTTTTAATAGTAAAAGAGCCATTCAAAGTTTCAAATGTACAATTAGTATTTTGACAAATATATTCATTTGTATCTAAATTCTTTAATTTAAATTTAATACCATCTAATTTAATTAATTTCTTAGTTTCATTATCTATTTTATTAATCTTAACATTATAAAGAATTTTCTTATCATTAACTACTTTTTTAATAATATTTTCTGAATTTTCATTCACAACTATTTCAAAATCCCCAGCTTTTTCATATCCATTAGTAGTATTAATTTGTTTTATTATATATGTTCCATATGGTAGAGTAATACTTGCAAAACCATTATTATCGGTTGTTATTGTATATTTTAATTCATTAGTACTTTTTAAATATATGGCAAATTTAATATTACTTTCTCCTTGCATTACGCCGCTTAAATTATTATCAAAAACTTTATAAATTTGTAATTCAGCTTTTATTACTTTATTAGAAATAGTTATTTTTTTATCTAAAGAATCTTCTGTTACTTCAAAGTAATATTGGGTAGGATTTAATTCATATCCTGTACCAGGTTTTATTTCTTGTAAATAATATTTTCCAATATCTAACTCTAAATTACTATTTACTACTAAATCATCATCAATTATTATTTCTTCAACAAATTCGCCATTTTCTTTAAATAGATGAAATATTGCTCCTTTTAATTCAGCATCACCTTGGGGTTTAAACTGCGTTTCATTGTCTGTTTTTTCTACTACTAATTTTCCACTGGTGGCTTTAATTTTAATATTAAATTGTATAGGTGTTGATAAACCAAAATAAGCCATTATTTGCGTTTTAGTATTTTCTCCAAAAAATAGATTAGATACTGTATTAGTGTATCTTTTTTTTGTTAATGTAATAGTAGTATTGCCACTTTTAATATTATTGATATATAAAACATTACCCTCTATAACAGCATCAGTACCTCCATTATCCGTAACTTCAAATTGATCTAATAAATTATTAGTATCGTTTAGTTCAACTGTTTTACCAGCACTTGTATTAACTTCGTTAGGTATATTAGGTAAACTATAATGATTATTTACCAAATCCATTATTTCTTTCTTTTCTTTGCTAACATCAATTGCATCACCATAACCATATTGTTTAGTCCAAAAATCTACTATAAAATCTGAGCTTATAGTTTCCCAAATTAATGCTTGTGTTGCCATTCGATATCTTACAGTTTTATGAGTAGGATAATCATACCCATAATAGCCAATTAACTCTAATTTATTTGTTAAGGTAGCATCAAAAGGTGAATCAATTAAGCCATCTTTTTTAATATATTGTTGAGAGGTAATTCTTGTTCCCGGTTCAATACAATAAGTTGTAAATCCATCAATTGAATATTCCGAAAATGGTGCCGAAAAATATTTTTCTTCTCCTCCTCTTCGAACATAATACACATCTTTTACTGCATTTTTTACTAGTTCACTAGCGTTAACCCTTTCTATTGTACTAAAAAATAGTACGATAAAAACCAAAAATTTTAAAATTTTATTATGCATAAAATTTTCCTCCTTCTACTTATTTGTTTAGTTACTAAAAGAAAAATTCCTCTTTTTTTTATAAATTGAATATTATTTTAATAAAAGAACCATAATTAACATAGAATTATAAGGGAGAATATTATGTATAATAACTTTGGATTACAAGTAGCAAAAATATTAAAAAAAGCGGAAGAAGAACGATTTTTATTACATCATCCTTATGTTGGAACAGAACATTTATTACTAGCTATTTTAAATGTTGATAAAGAGATGGCTGATTTTTTTAGTAGTTATAAATTAACATATGAAAAATTAAAAAAAGAGCTAATCTTGATAGTAGGAATGGCTAAAAAAAATAGCGATATTAATTTATATACACCTCTTTTAAAAAGAGTTATATGTAATGCTTTAGATAATGCAAAAGAAAATAACAATGGTATTGTAACATCTAAACATTTGATATTATCTATTTTAGAAGAAGGAGAAGGTATAGCTATTCGCTTACTCTTAGGTATGGGTATAGATATTGACGAAATATATGAATCATTGAATAAAAGTACTAAAGTGGCCAACAAAAAATTACAAATATATGAAACAGGTATTTTATTTAATGATGTTATTGACATGGATGAGGTAGTAGTTGGTAGAGACAAAGAAATAGAAGCTATAATTGAAACTCTTTTAAGAAAGAAAAAAAATAATCCTATTTTAATTGGGGATGCAGGTGTTGGTAAAACAGCGATTGTTGAAGAGCTCGTAAGAAGAATAGAAAGAAAAGAAGTTCCCGAAAGTTTATTTAATACTAAAATTGTGGCTCTTGAAATGGGTTCTTTAGTATCGGGAACAAAATATCGTGGTGAATTTGAAGAAAAATTAACTAAAATTATTAAAGAATTAGAAGATAATCCCAATATTATTCTTTTTATCGATGAAATTCATTCGATGGTAAGTGCCGGGGGAGCTGATGGTGCTATAACAGCGGGTGATATCTTTAAACCAGCCCTTGCTAGAGGAAAAATCAAATGTATTGGAGCCACAACAACTTATGAATATAATAAATTTTTTTCCAATGATAAAGCATTAATGCGGCGTTTTGAAGTTATTAATATTTGCGAACCAAATCTTAATGAAACTAAAAATATATTATTAAAGGTCAAAAATGAATATGAACAACATCATCATGTAATTATTACCAATAAAATAATCGATAAAATATTATTTTATACTGATAAATTTATTAAACAAAAGAAAAATCCTGATAAAGCAATAGATTTTTTAGATTCTGTTTGTTCGAGAGTAAAAACAAATAATATAAATAATAATGAAAAAAAATTATTATATAAAAAATTAGAAAAATTAAATATCGAAAAAAGTGAAAGTATTAAACAAAATAATTATGATTTAGCCCTAAAATTATATAAAGATAAATTAAAATTAGAAAAGCAAATTAATAAATGGAATAATAATACTAAATTAGTAGTTAAAGAAAAAGATGTTATTGAAGTGTTAGAAAATAAAACTAATATGTTTTTTACAGAAGAAAAATTAGCATGTTTAGATAAATCTTTAAATGATATAACTAAAGAATTATTTAATTCAGAAAAATATTTAAAGAGAATTATTAATTTAATTAAAGATAATTTATTAAATTATAAGGGATTCTTAAAAATTTGTTTAGAAGGGCCAATTGGTCTTGGTAAGAGTACGATAGTTAAAAAAATAGCTAGTTATTTTTCAAAAGTTAATTTTGTTCGAATAGACTTAAAAGAATTTTCTGATGCCCATGATATAAATAAATTAATTGGAACTACTCAAGGTTATATTGGTTATAATGATGATCATTTATTAACAAGTATTAAATCTAATTTATTTTCTATTATTTTGTTTGATAATTATAATAATGCTCATCAAAATGTTAAGGATTTAATTAAAGAAATATTAAAAGAAGGTTATATAACGGATAATAAAGGTGATAAAATTTATTTTAATAATTCAATTATTTTTATAACTAATGATATTGATTCAAAAAGTAATATTGGCTTTGCAAAATCAATAAATGTTGATAGTTATAATGAATTAAATGATTTAGTTGATGAAACAATATATTTTAGTGCTTTAACTAAAGATGAATTAATGAAATATTTAGAATCTAAAAATGTTTTTGATAAAGAAAAAATAATAAAAGAAAGTAATTATGAAAAATATAATTACAAAAAAATTGCTAAACTAATAAAAAGTGATAATTTAATTAAAAATTAATTATCACTTTTTGTAAAAAGAATGTCAATTTTAAAATCTTTTTTATATAATTTTTATAATTTTAAAAAAAATAATATATCTTGAGTTTTGCAGTAAAAATGAGCAAACCCAGTAATTATAAGGTTTTGCTCATTTTTTGCATCTTGTGTAATATTTAATATTTCAAAATTTTTTTAATTTTTTCTCTTTTCATATTTTTCTTAAAATCATTGATTTTAAAAACATCATTTAATTTTTGTATATTTAGATTATATCCGAATAATTTATATATATTTTCTGTTCTAAGGAATGCATTAAAACCTTTCATGCTTTCTATCAATTTTGGTATTGGTATTTCTTTATTAGTTTTATGTTCAAGTAATCTTAATATATATAATGCTATAAAACAAGTTAAGAAATGTGATTCTATATGTTCTTTTGTCCATACATATACAGGTCGACTTTCAAGTTCTGTTTTTGTTATTTTAAATGTATCTTCTATTTTAGATAATCCTCTATACTTTTTTCTTAGTTCCTCATCACTCATGTTAAATTCGCTTGTTACTATAGAATAGTATCCATCATACAATTCTTCTTCAGCAATTTTATCTAGCTTAAGTGATAGGTTTAAACCTTTTGCAATTTCTCCAGTATCCTTAACAAATCTAATGTTATTTATATAACTTTTTGCTCCTTTTGCTGTAATTTTATCGTATTTATCAGGATGATTAATTATATCTTTAGCTCTTTCTATCATTTGATTTCTATCTCTTCTTTGTTTATCAGCATAGTTTTGTGAGTAATATACCATTTGTTTTTGATCAGTTCTAACTTTAATATTTCTTTTGCCATCTCTTTTAATCGTGATTTCTTTAGGATATATTCTAGACTTGTGTTTAAAATATGCTTGTCTTTTTTCATATCCTTTTAAAGTACCATCTTCATTAAATATCATTTGTCTAAACATTTTGGGAGTACCATCTTCATTATATATTGGTTCAACAATATAATCATCTTGTTTTAATAACCACTTTTTAAATTCTTTATCAGCACCTCTTACAGATTGTCCATAAATATATCCATCCATATGTTTTTTATCATTTTTACCAGATAAATAGAAGATATTATCTGATGTGTTTAAACCTCTATCAGCAACTACCACAGTTCTATCTAAATTAAACTTAGCTTTTGCTCTATTGTAAATAGGTCTTAAAGAGAGCTTTTCACTTTCATTACCTGGAAATAAATCATAAGAAAGAGGAATATCATTCGAGTCCATCAATAGTCCCATTTCGATAATAGGATCTGGTCTATGATTTTTTTCTGGTCCTCTTTTTCTATAATTTTTTTCTATGAT
>CANROK010000010.1 GCA_947632205.1 uncultured Bacilli bacterium | reverse complement strand
CATAAATCGCTTTTTATACTTATTATTGATTATTCTAAAGTTGCACTTGACTTTTTAATTAATAACAATTATTTTTTCATAACTTCTTGAATTGCTTTTTCTAAAGCTTCTTTTTCTGTTTTAGCACTAATACATTTTAATCTTTTTCTATCATCTATAAATTTGTTAGATAATTCTTTAGCCCATCCTCCAAACTTATCTACGACAATTATTGGTATTCCCGCTTGATAAGCAATAGCCATTTCCGTTAAAGTACCGGAACCACCAGATATGGCAATTATAACATCACATGATAAAACTAGATTAAATTCTCTACCTCCACCAATTTCTAAACCGGAATTAATAAGAACAGTTGGCCTAAAATCACCATAAACTTTTTTATCTTTACCAGGTACTACTCCTACTGTAATCCCATTATTGGCACTTGCTGATTTTGCTGCCTCTGTAGATAAAGATGTATATTCTTTTTCAGCACCATAAACTAATATGTTTCCTGACTCAGCTATTTCTTTGCCTAAGTTCTTCGCAAATTCTAAAGCTTCATCACTAAAATTTAAATCTGCTGCTGAACCCATTATTCCTATTTGTAATTTTTTCATAATCTTTTTATCTCCCTCTTTAAAGTTTTAACAACTTCTTCATTTTCATTTGTATTAATTATTTTTTCTGGTAAATCCTTTATTTTAGTTTCCTCACCACTTAATTTATCTATTTCTTCCCATAAATAAATACTTCTTTTTAAACATCCAGTTGAAAAATATTTTTCATAAAATACGGGAATAGATGCTCTTTCATAAGGATTACCATATGGTTTAAAATAAGGTGCTTTATATAAGCCATTTAATGTTTTAATCATTATACCTGAACCAGCAATACCAAAATAAAAATCTCTTTCACATATTTGATCTATAACTGAATCATTCATTACATAATTTGATTTTAGGCCATATTTTAAATTAGAATTAAAGTAAAGATAAGAATTCATTGTACTTATTGAGGCAATAATTCCTACTACAGTTACTCCTAAATCTTTAAATTTACTAATTATTGTTTTTAAAACACTTCCTGAAAAAACAACATCATCTGCTAAAAATATTTCTTTATTATCTATTTCTTTGGCTAATCTTTTAATTTGTGAATCTAATGATTCATCTTTTCTTGATATTATTTCATTTGTTCCATCAACTCGCGTACAATCTAAAAAATAAATCTTTTCATCATCGGGTGTTATATAAATTTTATCTAGTGTAACAATGGGGATAAAGAACATCCATTAAATTATTAACATCCATCATTTCTTCTTCTGAAATAATTGTCACATTATTTCTAAATATCTTATTAACATCTTTTTTAAAATCTTCTCTTACAGCATTTATCACGCTATCACTAGGTATAAATTTATAACTATAATCAAAAGCATTTATACCATTTAAAATTCTTTTAATATCATTACTAAAAACGATTCCTTTTTTTATTTCTTTCATAACTAACCTCTCTTTTCTATAAATCATTTTTAAAATTAAAAAATGCTATACAATAGTACTTGTATAGCATAATATTTAGTTTATACTTAGATACAAGCACTACAAATAGCACTTGTACCTACAACAATTTTAATGTCGTATTAACAAGTGCAGATTATTATGATGTTTATATTCTAAGATTATTGTATTAAACATAACAATCCTTCCCTTTCTTTAGTTATAATTATATCATCACTTATATATTATGTAAATTACTAAATAATATATTACAAGCTAATTACTTGTCAATTTATATTATTTTTGATAGAATGTAAATAGTGAAAATAAGGGATTGATAAAGATGTTAGATGAAATATTTAGAGAATATGATATAAGAGGAAAAGTACCAAATGAAATAAATGCAGAAGTTGCATATAAAATTGGTTTAGGTTATGGTTCTTATTTACAAGAATATTTAAATCAAAAAGCTTGTGTTGTCTCACATGATAATAGAATATCTAGTGATATGTTACATGAAAATTTAATTAAAGGATTATTGGAAACTGGTATTAATGTTATTGATTATGGACTTACTACTACCCCAATGCACTATTATGCAAGATACATAAATAATTTATATGGAGTTATGATAACTGCTAGTCACAATCCTCAAGATGATAATGGCTTTAAATTTTCCTTTGATAAATATGCTAATGCCAGGGGTGAAATGGTTCAAGAATTAAAAGAATATATTTTAAAAGGCATGTTTTTAAAAGGTGTTGGCAAATTAGAAAAAAAAGATATTAAAGATAGTTATATAGAATATATTGTTAAGCATTTAAAATTTGGTAAAAAAAGAATAAAAGTCGTTTTAGATTTAGCAAATGGTACTACTAGTTGTATTGCTCGGGATGTATTTGAAAAATTTAATATTGATCTAACTATTATTAATGAAGAAAGTGATGGAACATTCCCAAGTCATCATCCTGATCCTAGTATTGAAAAAAATCAAGAACAATTAAAAAATAAAGTTAGAGAAATTAAAGCGGATATTGGTATTGGCTTTGATGGTGATGGTGATCGAATCGGTATTGTTGATGAAAATGGAAATCTTGTTCCAATTGAAAATTATGCCATTATTATTTTAAGAAATATTATTGATAAAGTTGATAATAAAACATTCTTATATGATGCTAAAAGTTCAGACATTTTTAAAAATGAAGTTACTAGACTTGGGGGTAAACCAGTCATTTGTCGAACGGGCTCTAGTTATACTCAAGAAAAAGTTTTAAAAGAAAATATGCCCTTTGGTATCCAATATGTTGGCCATATATCATTTAATGATCGTTTATTTAGTACCGAAAGCGCTATGTACTCTGCTCTTAGATTAATAGAAATAATGAGTAAAACAACTAAAACATTAAGTGAACTAATTGCGACAACTGATACATATTACAATACTCCTGAAGAAAAATTTGCATCTCCTGACGAAAGAAAATTACAAGTAATTGAAAAGATAAAAGAATATTGTGACAATAAAAATTATAATTATTTAGAAATCGATGGACTTAAAGTAATATTTAAAGATGGATGGGCTTATGTTAGAGCAAGTAATACAGGACCAAATATTACTCTTAGATGTGAAGCTAAAGATAAAGAAATTTTAGAAAATTTACATAATTTATTTGTAACTTTAATTGATGTATATAATAATTAATTCATACTTAAGTATGAATTTTTTATACTATGAAAAAGAAGATGTTAATTGACATCTTCTAACTTTTTTAATTATTATCTTTAATAATAGAATTAAGGGCTAATAAAATCATATTATTTAAATTTTTTTCTCTTTCTTCATCTGATAAAACTAAAGAAGAATATTTAGAATCTGTAACTGTTAAAATACAAGCTGCTTCCTTACCACAATAATTAGCAATATGAAATAATCCAAAAGCTTCCATTTCTTCGCCAATTATATCAACATTTCTTGGAACTCTATTTATAATACGTTCTTCGTCAACATAAGGTCCAAATATATCTAATGTAAGAATAGTTCCTCGATGAATTTTATAATTCATTTCTTTGGCTGTTTCAATTATAACATTATTTAATTCTTTGGAAGGATAAGTAAACTTATTAGGATAGTCACTAAAAGTATAAGCAATATTTGATTCACTATAAGCACTATCTGGGACTATTAAATCAGATACATTTATATCTTCTTTGTTTGCGCCACAAGTACCTATTCGAATAATTTTTTCTACATTATAAAATGTAAATAACTCATAAGAATAAATACCCATGCTAGGCATTCCCATACCACTACCTATAACTGTAACTCTTACCCCTTTATAAGTACCGGTATACCCCAACATATTTCTAATACTATTAATTAAGATAGCATTTTCTAAAAAAGTTTCAGCTATATATTTAGCCCTTAAAGGATCACCTGGCATTAAAACAATTGGAGCAATCATTTTTTTATCTACTTTTATATGAATTGGTTCTAATTGAGCCATATACTCACTTCCTATTCTTATAATAATTATAACAAAATCAATATCTATAATAATAAAGTTTAAAATATAATTTACATAAATTTACAAAATTTTTTAAAGAACAATATAATTACATTTTTCAAAATCATTTTTAGCTTCATTTATAAATTTTTCATTACCTATTAAAGTTACTTCTTTAGTAATATAGTTATTATAATTACGATTTAAATCAATTTTTATATGTACATCTAATTCTAAATCTTCATAAATCTTATTAGCCATAGTTACAAAATAATAATTAGTAGCGGCATTATTTTCATTAATAAAGATAATAAAATTCCCACTCTTAAATGCTAAATCATGAATTACTTTAAGGGTTACATAAACATCACCATTAGTTATAATAATTGAAGTATTTATTTCTTTACTTAGATATTCTTCATTTACAGAAAACTCTAGATAATCAAAAAAATCACTAGCGTCAAGTTTATTTTCCTTCGTACTATCTGCATCTAAAACTGATTTAAATTCTAAAGGATGTTTACTAATAATTTCTAACAATCTCTTATATATCTCGTTCATCTTCTAAAGATAATTCTCCTCTCAATTTATCAATAAAAGAAACAGCATCATTTATATTATATTTTGTTCTACTATTGATTTCTTTTAAGATAGCATTATGCCAATTAGCAAAATTATCATGAAATATTCTTTTTATATTAGAATTTTTAATTAATTGCATATAACTTATTAAACTAGTTTTTGTCATTTTACTCATTTCAATAAAATTATCAATATTCATTACATAAGTAGCATTTTCTCTCGCTGGTTTTAATTTATCATTTTGCCAAAACTTTTCTAATATTACTATACCATTTGAATAAATAAAAGCATAATATCCCGTAAATGAATTACTTCCTTCAATAGGAGTTCCAACAAAACCAGATTCCATCATAAAATCTATCCTTTGATTTACTTCTTTAACTAATTGTTCTTCTTCTAAAGGATTACTAATTTTAAAACTACTTTCTTTATTATCTATTCTTTTTTCTATCGAACTTCCTTTAGGTAAAAATTGCCAATTTACAGAAACATCATTTTCTAAAATTTCCGCTAATTTATTAATTAAATCTATATTTTTATATTCCTCACCATTAATACCTGTTAAATTAATTTTTCTAACTTCCGGATGTTTTTTTAATAACTCATCAATTTCTTGTACCATTTCATAACGATTAAAATTATGCAGTTTATTTTTATTGGGAGTGATAAAATCTTTTAATATAGGAGCATATTTTTTATTATCTTTAACTATTTCTTTTACAGCATCTTTATAATGAAATAAATAAGCACAATTGCTATATAAAACGTTCTTTTCTTTATCACATATTAAATTAAATTCATAGATAATTTTAGCAAATAATAAATAAAAAGTATCCGGATCAAAACATTTATATAACTCTTCATAAAGAATTTCTTTTTCAAAAAAATCACTTAAAGACATTAATCCTTTAAATAAATCACTATATATTATTTCCATATTATTTAAAAATTCTTTAAAACTAATATTAGTTTTATAAAATTTATTTTGTTCTTCATAATCTTTAAATGCTAATTCATAATAATCTGAATTTAATTCTTTTGCTTGTAAATCTTTTATTTTCGCTAACTTTTTTCTAATTTCATTACTATATGCTTCTATTAAAGCATCGTTACCTTTATTAATATTATTATATAAATCAATTAAATATTTATTATAATTATTATCATCATTTTTGTCTAAGTGTTGATTAAAAAAACTTAATAATTCTCTAAAAAAAACTCCTTTAGAATATTTTAAACATCTTCCATTTCGATCTTTTTTGGGAGTTGATAACATCTTAATTTTAAAATGCATTATGTTACCCATAGCACTACCAAATATTTTTTTTAATGGTAATATATAAGTATTAAAAATAAACTCATCAAATAAATTTTTCTTAGTATCTTTATCTTTTAAAGAATTTATAGCTAAATTATCAATATCAAAAATCCAATCACCATCATAACTAGGAATTGGATCAAAAATAATAGCTGCCCCATTAAATTTTTCAAAATATTCTTCTATTTTCATATTCTCTCATAAAAATTATATCACTATCTAATATTTTTGAAAACTCCATTTTTCTTTCTTTAAAAAAACTATCATGTCATAAAATGTCAATTATATTGACTTTATATCTTTTATAAATTTAAAATTAATTTAGAGGAGCATAATCATGTATTATAAAATAGATAACAATTTTATCATAAAATATAAAGTTATTTTAAATTATGAACAATTAGAAAAAATTAAGGATGAAGTTATCAAAAATTGTAGTATTGTATCCCATGTACAATATAAATCTGAAAATCCTTCTTTATTTGCCCAAAAATATTCACAAGTATTTCAAAATTATCAAGAAAAAAGAATTAAAACTGAAAACAATTCTATTATTTATGACATAAACTATGATCAATATAATTTTGATATGTTAGTTCATGTAATAGATAATATCTTAAATGGTAATTATGCATATATTGATTATTTATATAATATGCCGAGTAAAGACAATACAGAAATAGAAAATTTATTAATTTATAAAAAAGAATTAATTACTAAATCACAAAATAATAATTTTTTAAAAGAACAATTACTTGAATGCACTAGGAAAATAGCTTTTCTAGAAGAAAGAAATAAAAAACATGAATTAGCCCTTACATACATTCCAAATATTATTGAAAATATCAAATTAGAAGAAGTAAAAAGATATGCAATTGATGATATAATGGCATTTATGAATTTTTTAAATATTGATACTATTGATATAAAAAAGTTAAATAAAAAGAAATAGCAATTATTTCTTTTTTTGAAGAACAACAAAACTTTCCACATGTTCTGTATTAACAAACATATCTAATAATTTAAATTCTTTAATATTGTAATCTTGTAATAATATATTTAAATCTCTTACTAAAGTATTTTCATCACAAGAAACATATATTATTTTAGTAATACCTTCTTTAATAATTCTATTTAAAACTAAAATATCAACACCACTTCTTGGAGGATCAAGAATTACTGTATCAAAATCTTTAGTAATTTTATCAATTATATTTTTCGTATCAGAACAAATAAATTTCATATTATTTACATTATTTAATTTAGCATTAAATATAGCATTATCTATAGCATCTTTTACAATTTCAACACCCATTACTTTGGTATTATTTTCACTTGCATTAATACTTAATGTACCTACTCCACAATATAAATCTAATATATTTTTACTATTAAAAGTATTTTCTTTAATTAAATCAAATAATTTAGAGCAAATATAGGGATTAATTTGAAAAAAAGAATCATAACTTATTTTAAATAAATAATTATTTATTTTATCAATTATATAATCACTACCATATACTACTTTTTTATTGACTATAATTCCAGAAATTTTAAATTTTTCTATTAATTCTCGAAAATCTTCTATTTTATCATTTGTTTCTATTATTAATAATAATTCATCATGATAATTTGTTCTAATTATTAGATTACCATTTTTAATTTTTAATACATCTAAATTTTTAATTAATCTATTTATTTCATCATTTAATAAAAAACATTTCTCAATTTCTATTAATTTATGCGTTTTACTTTCATAATATCCTATTTTATTGTTATTAACTTTTAAAGATACTTTATTACGATAATTATATTGTTTATCTGATTTAATTATTTCTTCAACGTTATAATTAATATTATTTTTTCTTAATATTTCATTTATTTTTCTTAATTTATATTCTAAACTATCACTTAAAGTAATGTTTAATAAATCACAACCCCCACATTGGTTAAAAAGTGGACATATGGCTTCTATCCGCTTTTTAGATGGTTTTATAATTTCGGTAATTTTACCTTCTAAATATTTAGAATTATTCTTAATAATTTCTATATTTACGATATCACCAGGAACACTTTTAGGTATAAATATTATTTTATTATCTATATAACCAATTCCTCTTCCTAAATTGTCAAATTTAATTATTTCTATATTCATATTGCTAATATAACATAAATTATTTTAAAATTAAAGTTCTTTTTAATTTTTTATAATCAACTAAATCAATATTCAAACATTCTAAAAATAATGAATGATAATCATTAATTATCTTATTCATATTTATATCATTTAAACGATTATAAAAAAGGGTAATTATATAAAACATTAAATAAATATTTCCATTTGTTTTAATAATTAAAGAACTTATATCTTCTCTATTTAAAATAAATCTAATTCTTTTTGAAAAATCATTCCCAGTAATTAATTTTTTATTTAAAATATATCTATCTAATATTTCTTCAATTACTATTGAATCTTCACTATAACATAGATTAATTACTTTACTATTTTTTAAACTTTCATCATTTAAATTTATTTGAGAAACAGCATATAAAACTTTAAAATTTTCTTTTAAACTATTAAAAATTAAATTTTGATAATTATAACTATTTTTTATTTTATCAAAATTATCAAAAACAAAAAGGAATTGATTTAAATCAATTTTATCTTTAATTATATTATAAAAAGTAGTAATTAAAGTATGTGGATTATTCACTATATCAATATTTAAATTATCAATTTTATTAAAATAAGCAAGTTTAGTATAAGCCAAATATTGGGCTTTTAAATTTTGTAATAAATTATTTAATTTTATAGAATATACTAATATATCATTATCTACTTTTGGATATAAAAGCAAAAAGTGTTGACAAATTTTTTGCATAATTAAAGCTATATAATATAAATTATATATTTTTTTATTTAAATAAAGACGATATTCTTCATAATTAAGAGATATATTAACAACATTTTTATATGTTGCAAGTTCATTAATAATTGTGGTTTTACCACTCCCTATCTTACCAACAAGAAATATCTCTTTATTATTAGTATTTAAAACATCTTGAACTATTTTTTTAACAGGTTCTAAATAGATTGATTTTACTTTAGTCTCCATATCCAATTCCTTTTAAATTATTATAGTATAAGAAATTATTTAAGTAAAGAAAAGAATAAAGGTGTTAATAAATATTTTAAAATATTTATTATTAAAACAAATAAAATAATATATAATGCATTAATAAAATTATTAATTATTTTCTCTTTAATAGTAATTTCTTTTTTATAAATAATCATCCCAATTATTAATCTACCAATATTAATTATTTTTCTTAAAAAAAGAAACATTAAAATAATAATAGGTATTTTACAAAAAAGAAAATAAATTAATATATAAAATATTCCTTTTATTTTATATATATTTAAAAAAGTTAAAAAGATAAAGCCAAGAGTAAACCCATCATAAATAAGATAAAATAAACCGATAGGTATACCAATTATAAAAAAAGATAAAGTTAATAACAAAGACATTATCAACAAATCCTTTAAAATGTCATTTATTCTTAAATTATTTAAATTTAAAAATGTATCTATAATACTTTGTTTTATATTATTATCAAGTATTAGATAATACAAAATACCTAAGAAAAAGCCAAGTAATACAATAATTGCCATAATTAACATGAATAATCTACTTTTTTTACTACTATGCATAATATCACCAATGAATATTATGCAAAAACTCTTTTAAAAATTCCTTAAATATGATATATTCTATATGTGATGGAGGATATTATGAATAAAAAAACGAGAAAAATAGTTACATGGGTAATGTTATTCTTAATGGTTGCCAGTGTTGTTGCAGGTGTTATTGCTTATCTTATTTAAGAAATATTAAAAAGCACTAATAATCTTGTAAATTTTTCAAAAAAGACAAAAACAATTATCATTGAAGCAATTAAAAATGGACCATAAGGGAGTTCATTTTTTTTGCATAAATAAATAATACCAACGGCATATGGTAGGGCTAAAAATGCTGAAAAAATTACAGCGATTAAACTCATGCGAATACCTATTTGGGGATATCCTAAAGTTAAACCTATTAAAAAGCAAAGTTTTATATCTCCCCCACCTAAAGATTCTCTTTTATATATTTTATCACCTAGTAACTTTATTAAATACATAAAAATAAATAATAAAGTACCACATATAATTCCATAAAAAGCTCCTTTTAAGCCAACTTCAAAATATCTAACAATAAATACTAATATACTTCCTATAATAAGAGGGCTATCTAAAATAATCATATATTTAAAATCACTGATAAATATTATTATAGCTACTGATAAAACAATAATATAAATAGCAAAATTTAAATTTAATCCCAAATATAAATAACCTATTAAAAATAAAGAACCTGTAGCTAACTCAACTATTAAGTATTCAATACTAATTTTTTTACCACAATGATGACATTTTCCTTTTAAAAACACATAAGAAAGAACAGGTATTAATTCATACCATTTTAATGTTTCCTTACAATAGTCACAATGACTACGACTAGTTATAACATTCTCACCATTAGGAATCCTAGTACCTATTACTAAATAAAATGATCCTAAAATGAGTCCTAAAATAAAGAAGAAAATCCCCATAAAAACTCCTACATTATTTGTTCATATAAACCAAACATTGGTAAAACGACAGCTATGATAATGCCACCAACTACAATGGCTAAAAAGCTTATTAAAACTGGTTCAATAAAAGCTTTTAAATTATTAACTATATTTTTATGTAATCCTTGATAATACGTACTAACTTTAGACATCATGTTATCAAGTTCACCAGTTGATTCACCTGTAACTATCATATAGTAGGCAACATCTGGAACAGCCCAATGATCTTTAAAGGCCTCAGAAATTTTCTCGCCCTTAATAATATTATTTATCGTTCTAAATAATATTGATTTATAAATTTCATTATTCGTTATCTTACTTAAAATATCGATACTATCAGTTATAAATACATTATTTCTTAATAATGAAGAAAAAGTTTTTGTCAAAGTTGCTAGTTCATTATATATAATTATATTTTTAATTATAGGAATATGCATTAAAAGAATTTGGGTACTTCTTCGAAATGCTTTAACATTTTTATAAGCAATAACGATAAAAATAATAATTAAAAGTACTACGCCAATAATTGTAACAATATTATCTTTTAAAAAGTTACTAACATTTATAACAAAGAGAGTTAAACCCGTTATTTGTGCACTATTTTTACTATATATTTCAACGAATTCAGGAATAATAAATATTAAAATAAAGGTTACAACCCCAATTGCAAAAACTGTTATTATGGCAGGATAAGTCATAGCACTAATCATTTGCTTTTTAGTCTCAAATATCTCTGTATAATAATTAGCCATATCTTCCAAAGTTTCTACTAATGTACCACTGGCTTCAGCAGCTTTAATCATATTGATTAAAAAGGCAGGAAACATATTACCTTGCTTTTCTAAAGCTGCTGAAAAAGATGAACCAAGAATTAATTCATATGATATAGCTTGTAATGCTTTGGCTTTTCTTTTCTTTTTAATCATTTGTCTTTCTAAGATTTTAATAGCATCACTTAAGGTAATACCTGCTTTTAGATATGTTGACAATTGTTCAAGCCAGAATATTAATTCTTTATTAGATAATTTTGAAGAACCAACAGCAAAAAAAGAATCTTTATATAAAAAATTTATTAAAGGACTTGTTTCAATACTATAAACAGTATATCCTTCATTTACTAAAAAAGCATTAATATCTAATTTAGAAAGACCATTCATTGTTCCTTTAATTATCTTGCCGTTTTGATCTCTAACTTTATATAAATATACATTAACTTCTTTACTTCTAGTCGCCCCCGTGGTTTGTAAATCTTTTGCTAACTCTTGATATTCAGCTTCTAACTTGGCTAATGTTTTGGCACTATATTTGTATTCTTTTTTCTTTTTTATTTTTTTCTTATTATCATCATCTTCATCATTTTGCATAAGATCTTTAGTTTTACGATAAGCACTATTGGCTTTCCAACTAATACTATTGTATAAAGAGACAAAAACATCGAAAGTACAAACCTTTACCCCAATAAAAGCATAATAAAAAATATAAAATATTGCAAAAATAATATTTTTAAAAAAATTTACTATAGACATATACCAATATTTTTTATTTGGACTATTCGCACCTTGTTCCATATACACACCTTTACTATTCTAAATATAATTATAACAAAACAATTATATAAAGTAAATAAAATATATAGCAAATTTTTTAGTAAAGAACCATATTATATTATAGGTGGTAACTATGTTTGGACCAAGTTCTTTTCCAAGAGTTTTTCCAAGTTTATCATTGGGAAAAGTAGTTAGTGGAATTTCTAAAACTTTAGGAATGGTTAATCAAATTATTCCCATTTATAAAGAAGCCAAGCCAATGATTAATAACGCTCGTAATGCGATAAATATTTTAAAAGAATTTAGTAACAGCACTACTAATAGAGTTATGAGTAAAAAAGAAGAAAACTTAAACTTAGTTAAAGAACAAATAAAAAATATGGGCAATAAAATTAATAATTCCAATTCAAAAGGTCCTACTTTTTTTCAGTAAGACCTTTTAATAGATAATTATAATATTTTAATTGGATTTTTTTTAATAATGGTATATTTTTCTTTAATATTTCTTTGTTTTTATTTATTAAATAATTATAATACTTTTTATTATTACTAATACCAAATAATAATTCTTTTTTAGTTAATTTTTGTATTCCTTTTATACATAACATTACTATATAATAATGTTTATTATCATAAACTACTTTTTCTTCCCTAATTTTATACCCTATTTTATTTAAATAACATCGTAATTTATATAAATCATTATTACTGGCTAATATTAATTTATTAGGAGTTTTTTCACTTTTTATAATATCCATTATAGTTTGGGCACCAACACCAGCAATAACCCCCGTATCATAGTAAGATTCAATATTTGAAAAACCATCACTTAAATATGTTTTAATATCTAATTTATACTTTTTAAAATTATTAATAGCATTATTTAAGGCATTTTGATTTATATCGCTTGATATAACATCTTTACATATATTATTTTTTTTTAAATAAATAGCTAAATAACCATGATCACAACCAACATCTACAACAGTATCATTTTGGGAAACTAAACTAGCTATTGTCTTTAATCTTTCACTAATCATTAATTATCCAAAAAATCCTTTAGTTGTTTAGCCCGAGAAGGATGGCGTAATTTTCTTAAAGCTTTGGCCTCTATTTGTCTAATTCGCTCTCTTGTTACATTAAATTTTTTACCCACATCTTCAAGAGTATGACATATACCATCTACTAATCCAAAACGAAGTTCAAGTACTTCTTGCTCTCTTGGTTGAAGTGTTTGTAATACTTCTTTAATTTTTTCTTTTAATATTTCATTTTCTGTATATTCTTCAGGTGATAAACTAGCTTCATCTTTTAGAAAATCACCTAAATGCGAGTCATCTTCTTCCCCAATTGGTGTCTCCAAAGAAACAGGTTCTTGACTTATTTTTATAACTTCTCTTACCTTATCTACAGAAATTCCCATTTTTTTAGCAATCTCTTCTTCACTTGGCTCTCTATTAAGTTCCAAAGTCATTTGTCTTTGAACTCTTACCATTTTATTAATAGTTTCAACCATGTGTACTGGTACTCTTATAGTTCTTGCTTGATCTGCTAATGCTCTGGTAATAGCTTGTCTAATCCACCAAGTTGCATAAGTAGAAAATTTATAACCTTTATCATAATCAAACTTTTCAACGGCTTTCATTAAGCCCAAATTTCCTTCTTGAATTAAATCTAAGAATAAAAGTCCTCTTCCAACATATCTTTTAGCAATACTTACAACAAGACGTAAATTACTTTCTGCAAGTATTCTTTCGGCTTCTTTATCACCATCTGCTATTCGCATCGATATATTCATTTCATCTTCACTAGAAAGTAAACTAATACGCCCTATTTCTTTTAAATACATTCTTACCGGATCGTTTATATTTACATCTTTAGTAATTTCCGCATCATCTAATAAGATCGGTTCTTCTTCTATTTTTTCTTTGGCAAAACCACCATCGACATCACTTGTTTCATCTTCACTTATAACTGTTATACCAGCATCAACTAAAGCATTATATAAATCATCTAAGTCATCAGCTTTTAAATCTAACTCTTTTAAGGCCTCGGCTAATTCTTCAAAAGTAATATAACCTTGTTTTTCACCTTTTTTAATTAATTCTTCTTTTCTTTCTTCAAATGTTTTTATTTCATGATCAATTTTTATCATTTCTACACTTCCTTCTTGCTATCTATTATTTTCTTTTTTATCTCTATTTGTTTTTTAATATTTTCCATTTGTTCATTAATATCATTACCATTATGAATTTTATATTTTATATTTAATAATTTGTCTTTCTCTAATATATTACTTATAACTTTAAGATAATCTATAAAAATATTATCATCAAATTCTTCAATAATTATACTTCCACATATAGTATTAACTAACTCTTTTAAATTATCATAATTTTCAATATAAGTTAAAAAATCTGCTAAATTTATTTTTCCATGTTTATCTATATAATATTCAATTTCTGTAACTAAATCTCTTTCATCTTTATTTTTTAAATATCCTAATTGTTTATTATATATTTTTATATATTTACTATCACTCATCATATAGTATAAAATAAAATTAACACATTCTTGATACTTATTTCTTTCTTTTTTTGGCTCTACTTTTATTTTAACTTCGGCTACTTCTTTAAAATTAACTTCTCTTTTTAAAGTATCATAATCTATATTATATTCGTCACTCAATTTTTTTAAAGTTATTTCTTTAGTTAAATTATCTTCTTTATCCAACATTTTAATTACTGATTTAATATATAAAATTAATTCTTCTGTATTATTTAAATTTTTATTTTCCTTTAAATATTTAAGTTTATAATCAAAATAATTTATACTATTATTAATGGCATCTTTAAATTTATCTATTCCAAATTTTATTATGTATTCATCTGGATCTTTTGCCCCTTCTAATCTAACAACTTTTATAGGAACATTAGCATTTTCAAGTTCTCTACCAACATTCATTGTAGCAAGTGCTCCCGCTGAATCATTATCAAGCATTAATATTATAGGTACATGAAGTTTTTTTAAAATTTCAACTTGCTCTTTAGTTATACTAGTTCCCATTAGAGCCAAAACATTATAAATTCCACTAGAATATACTCTAATAGCATCCATATTACCTTCAACTAAAATAGCACTTTTTTCACTTCTAATATAATTTTTAGCATTGTAATAATTAAACAGCACATTACCTTTTTTATAAATTTTTGTTTCTTTAGTATTTATATATTTAGCACTATCTTCACCATTAAATATTCTTCCAGTATAACCAACAACATGACCATCAAAATCCATTAAGGGAATCATTATTCGATTTTGAAATCGATCATAACCAGATAAACCATCTTTAGTTATTAAGCCAAGTTCATCTAATAAATTAATATCATACTTTTTCTTAATTAAAGCATTATATAAATAATCTCTATCATTTATGGCTAAACCAATTTTAAAATCTTTTATAATTTTATCAGTAATACCTCTTTTTTCTAAATATTCTTTTGCCTTCATCCCTTCTTTACTATTTAAATTATTTTGAAATATCTTGGTAGCATAATCCATTATTTCATATTCTAATTTAAATTCACTATTTTCTCTTCGAAAATTACTAATTTCTAAAGGGATGCCTACTTTATCTGCTACTCTTTTTACAGCTTCTATATAACTAATATTTTCAAAATCTTTAACAAAATTAAAAACATTACCACCTTTATTGCAAACAAAACATTTATATAATTGTCTTTCTTTTGAAACGGACATACTTGGATTATGGTCATCATGAAATGGACATATTCCAAAATAATTTCGCCCTTGCATTTTAAGTGGAATATAATCAGAAATTATACTTACTATATCAGCCGAATTTCTTATCTCATTTATTTTATCTTCACTTATTGCTTGCATTTTTCCCCTCTACTTATATATATTAATAACTAAATAACGAATTCCTTTTTTTTAGTCAAAAAAACAAGATATTTGCATATAATTTACATTTATTTAATTTTATCCCTTTCAAAAAAACTATTAAAATAGTATAGCAAAAATTTATAAAAAGTCAACGTTTTGCCCCATAAAAATCTAAAGATTAACTAAGATTTTGAAATAATTTTCGGAAAGTTCATAAAAATAATCGAACTTACTAAAATACTTAAATATATAGTGGCTAAATTATGAAATAAAACTAATAAAATAAAACTTAATAAAGCAGTAAAAATACCATAAATAATTTGCAATTTTTCTAAATATGGACTAAACTCTGGTAAAGAAGAAATAAAAATACTACTAAAAATTAACTCACTATTTAAGATAATATTTTCATTAGTAACTAAGTAATAAATAAAACTTAATAATAAATAAGTAATATTAATAACTAAAGGAATCTCTTTTTTATAATATAGCGTATTAACTAAATATATATAACTTATAAACGATAAAATAATACATGTGGAAGATATTCCTCCTATACTTCTACCTGCTAAAATATCAAAAAGAGAAAAACTATAAGCAAAATTGGCTTCTAATAAATTATCATAAGAGAAATTTATTATTAAACCATTTACCAAATATATAATTAAAAACATACTACATACTTTATTAAATTTAAAATACTTTTCTAGAATATTACTAATAATATAAGTTATAGTTAGAACTATAGTATATACAATTAAATTCGTATTATAAGGGACAATCATACTAACTAATACTAAATAAACAAAGTCATAATTAATAATTATCTTTTTATTTTTAATTAAATCATATCCTATTTTAATTAATATAGCTATTAAAACTAAATAAATATTTTTAAATAGCCATATTTTATTTATTAATCCTCTTTGATAAATTAAATAGCCATTTTTATATAGACCATAAAATACAAAAAAAACTAATAAAATTATATTTTCTATTACTAATCTTTTAGTTGTTTTCTTCTTCATTTTTTCCTCCATATACTCTACTTTTTAAATCAATATTCGAAGGACAAATATAATTACATAACCCACATCCATTACATTTTTTATTAAATTTCTTTTTATTATAATTATCTATTACTTTTATATTAAAAGGACAAACTTTATAACACATACCACAGTTTATGCAATCATATATTTCTAAAGATACTTTTTTATTTATAACAATGCATTTAATATCATTAGTTATTATATAATTGTTAATATCTTTTACTTTAACACCTTTTATGGGATCATTAATAAATATTTCATAATCTTTATCAATAATATTAATTAATTTATTAATAATTTCTTCGATACTTGTTCCTAATCTCGTTTTTATAACCATTGCTTTTTCAATTGCATTACCATTAATAGTTATAAATACTTCATTAATTATATTTCCTTTAAATAAAATATTATATAAATTATAAATATCATTAATAGATAATATTAAAGTATTATTATCATTAAAATTTAATTCTTTACAAATAAAAGAATCATAACCCATTAAATAATAATCTGCTAATAATTTGATATTAATATTAGAATACGTTCCAATAATAGAAGTTAAATTTTTTATAGCATTAAAGGCCGTATTTTGAATAACAATAGTGGCTTCATTTATATTTAATATTCTATTTAATTCATTAATTGTATCACATATTTTTTTAGCATAATTTGTCAGTAACATAAGTTCATTATATGCATAAGTATCAATATCTATAGCGCTTACAACAAAATTAATTAGTTCTTTTCCCTTAATTTTATTTAAAATATTTGTTAAGTGATAAACATTTAATAAATTAAATAATTCTTCTTTATTCTTTATTTTTTTCTTACTAATTTTATAATTATTATTTTCTTTAAAATCATTAGTTATTTCTAAAGCCGGTAAAGTTTTCTTACCTACTATAACTTTTTTACTTCCGGTAATTTTACCAGATACACTGGCTATAAAAGAATCAAAATAAGTATTTTTATAAATGTAAGTATTTAATTTAAATTTTTCTTTTTTTATTATCGGAATATAAATTTTTAGAGGATCTAAGTATAAATTAATCATTGTATCTAAAGTTATATTTTTATTTTCAGGAATTTTTATTAATGTCTGCAATTTATACCACCACTTTTATAAGTATATTTTAACAAAAGTTATATAAATTTAAAAGTAATTAAAGTAATTTTTTATTTTTTTAAAAAAGTAATTATTCTAATTGTAAAGATCTATTAAATATTGTATAATAAAATATAGTAGAAAGTATAAAAGGGAATAATGGTGATACATTATGTTTAGAGAATTTGATTATGATAATAAACCTATTGTTGACATTGTTAACGAAATGATTGTTGATGCTATTAAACATGGTGGATCCGATATTCATTTTGATCCAACGCCTGAGGAATTAAATGTACGTGTAAGAATTGATGGATCATTACTTGACTATGCCAAAGTACCGGCAACAATTAAAAAAAATTTGACTACAAGAATTAAAATTATTTCAGGGATGAATATTACCGAATCAAGATTACCTCAAGATGGTGCTATTAAGGGTGCTATTGAAGATTTAGACGTTGATTTGCGTGTATCTAGTTTACCTATTGTTGATGGTGAAAAAATAGTTATCCGTATTTTAGATTATTCAATGAGTTTAAATGGTCTTGAAACCATTGGCTTAACTAAAGTTAATTATGAAAAAATTAATTCTTTAATAAAAAAGCCAAATGGAATTATTATGGTTACGGGTGCTACTGGTTCAGGTAAATCTACAACTGTTTATGCTATGCTTCAAGTTTTAAATACAACAGATCGAAATATTATAACAGTTGAAGATCCCGTTGAAATGAAAATTGCTGGTGTTAATCAAGTTCAAGTTATGAGTGAAATTGGTCTTACTTTTAGTAATACTTTAAGAAGTATTTTAAGACAAGACCCAGATATCATAATGATTGGGGAAATTCGTGATGATGAAACAGCAAGAATTGCGGTAAGAGCCGCTATTACTGGTCACTTAGTATTATCTACTATCCATACTAATAACTCCCTTAATACAATTGAAAGATTACTTGATATGGATGTTGAAAGATATTTACTTGGTAGTGCATTATCGGGTATTATTTCTCAAAGATTAGTTAAAAGATTGTGTCCAAAATGTCGAAGTGCCAGACCTACAAATAGTTATGAAAAAAATTTATTTAGAACTTGTCTTAATTTAGATGTTAATCAAATATATACTCCTATTGGATGTCCAGAATGTATTAATGGTTATAAAGGGAGAATTGCTATTCATGAAGTTTTAGAAATTAATCAAGATATTCGTGATGCTATTATTAGTAATATCCGTAAAGATGATCTAAGAAAATTAGTTTATACTAAAGATTCTAGTACTCTTTTAAAAGATGGTTTAATTAAAGTTATGGAGGGTTTTACCTCTATGGATGAATTATTAAGAGTTATTGATATTAACGATGATTTTGGTCAAGAAGATGATGAATTAAAAGATGCTATTATTGGAAAAAATACTCCAAAAGTATTTAATCCATTTAGAAATAATCAAGATATTGAAAAATTATAAAAAAGGTTTATTTCAAAACCTTTTTATTTTTCGCCTTCTTCTAACATAGTTGTAATAAATAAACCATAACCATCTAAGGGATTATCGACTATAACATGAGTAACAACTCCGATGATTTTGTTGTTTTGAACTATTGGTGAACCACTCATTCCTTGAACAACACCACCTGCTTTAGCAATTAATTTTTCATCAGTTATTTCAAATGTTATATTTTTTGTACTACTTGTTTCATTAATATTTTTTATTCTAATTTTAAATTTTTCAACATTTTCACCATCTAATACTGTATATAAAGTTGCATCACCAATTTTGACATCTTCTTTTTTACCTACTTCTATAAGTTGCATATCTTTTAAATAATTAGAAACTTCTCCAAAAATACCATGATTTGTATTTTTCGTAATATTACCATAAGTACTATTATAATAATATTTAGCATTTTTACTACCGGCATTCCCTGTTGTTGATTTATCAATTGAAGTTATTATATTTTTAAATATACTACCATCTTTTATTTCTACTATTTGTTTACTATTACTTTCAATTATTTCATGACCTAAAGCCCCATATATATTAGTACCAGGATCAATATAAGTAAGTGTTCCTATTCCAGTGATACCATCTTTTACAAACAATCCTGTTTTATATATACCATCTTCATTGATTAAATTCAATGTGGTATTATTTTCTTTTTTATCACGTAAATACTTAATATTTACTTTTCCCTCTTTAGTATATTTTTCTATTTCTTCAGTTAAACTTTTTAAAGAATTAACTTTTACCCCATTTACTTCTTTAATATAATCACCAACTTTTAAATCACTTTGATTATATTTATTATTTATCTTATAAAATCCTACTACTAATACTCCATCCATATCTATTTGGATTCCTAAAGTATTACCTCCTAAATAAATATAATCTGAATATGCTAATACTTCTATAGGCATTAAAAGCATTAATAAAATTATTATATATTTTTTCATTTTCATCACCTATCAATATTATTATGGATAATATTATTTAAAATAAAGAACCAATTTTTACTAAGTATATTCTTCTAAAATTATTAATAAATATTAATATGATAATAATTAAAAATTATATTTATGGTCTTATTATTGGGCTTGGCTTTATAATTCCTGGTGTATCTGGTGGGGTTATTGCTACCATTTTAGGGATTTATGAAAATATTATTTATAGATTAAATAATTTAAATAAAAATATTCAAGATAATATCTATTTTTTATTACCATTATTTGGAGGTATAATTACTAGTATTATATTATTTAGCAATATTATACTTTATTTATTAAATACTAAATTTGCATATATTTCTTATGTTTTTATTGGTTTAATTTTGGGTTGTATTCCTTTTTTAACTAAAGAAATTAAAGATAAAACTAATCAAAAAATCAATTATTTATTTGTAATTATTTGTTTTTTAATTGGTTTTAGTTTATATTTTATTGAAAAAATTAATATTAATAATATAACTAATATAAATATATTTACTATGCTAATTGCTGGTTTTTGTTATGCTATTGGCAAAATAGTTCCCGGAATTAGTGGAAGTGCCCTTTTAATGTTACTTGGTTTATATAAATATTTCTTAGAAATAATTGCCCATCCATTAAATATAAATTTATCTACTATTTTAACTTTACTACCTTTTTTAATATCTTTTATTATTAGTAGTATCATTATCTTAAAATTAATAAACTATTTATTTAATAAACATTTTAGAAATACTTATAGTGCTATTATTGGCTTTGTTATTTCCTCTATTTTATTTATATATCCTAATACTTTTTCTTTATCATCTATTATTATTTTAATATGTTCTTTTATGATATCCTACACTATTAGTTCCAAAGAAAAATAATGGCTTAACCATTATTTTTGTGGAACATTATATTAATTTGAGTATTTTTTGCCAAGTTTTATTACCCTTAGTAATTATGCCATCAGCCATTATATTATTTTGTTTTTGAAATTCAGTTACTACTTTCGTAAATTTTGGACCTGCTATACCATCGATTTTACCAATATTTGTATAACCTAATTCATAAAAATATTCTTGTAAATATTTAACAATAGGATGACGACTATTGGTATTTTTAGAAATAGTAATTGTTTTACTTAATGTTTCTTTGCCTGGATAACCATCAACTTTAGCATTTAAAGCTTTTTGAATGTTAATTACAAACTTATGGAAATAATCATTATTAAAATTTGTAAAACCAAGGAGGTATGGAAGTGGATCTTGGAAAACTCTTTTATCATTTAAAATAGCAAAGTGTAAATGAGCACCAAAGCTATGTCCTGTATTTCCCATATATCCTAAGATATCGCCTTTATTTACTTTATCACCTTTTTTAACTTTTAAACTACCACTTCGTAAATGTTGATATCTTGAAATATAATTATTAGCATGTTTTATTTCAATATAATAACCTAATAAATTATGGTATTTAGCATTGATAACTTCACCATTTGCAATAGCAACTATTTCATCTAAAGAACTATTTTTACCAACCATATCAATCCCATTATGATTTTTTCTTTTATTATTTCGTATTTTATAATCACTAGTTACATAATGTTCACCTTTTTTTAACACTTTATTCTTAACATTTATCTTTTGCATTAAAAATCCCCTTCACTAATAAGATATGCCAAATATCTTAAAATGAAAGGGCTTATAACTATGCTAATTTTAATATAGCATATGTTAAAAATGCTATTAATAATAAATAAACAATAATACCATTAATCATTTCACTTTTTGTACTTTTATATTTAACCCCAACAATCATTGTGGCTAAATATCCGCCAACTAAACCACCTATGTGAGCCATATTATCAATACCACTTATACAAAATCCTAGAAATAAATTTAATATAATAATCGGAATTAATTGATTAGTTAAAGCATTTGATAAATATAAACGATAATGATAGCCAAAATACAATAGTGAACCCATTAATCCAAAGATAGCACCACTTGCTCCAATAGAAATACTATTACCTAAAAATACTAAACTAAACATACTACCCATTAAAGCACTTAATAAATAAATAATTATATATTTAAATTTACCAATATAATTTTCTACTTGACTACCAACTATCCATAATGAATACATATTAACAACTAAATGTAATATACCACCATGAAGAAAAGCACAGGCAATTAAACGATATATTTCTCCTTTTAATACTAATGACTTATTATTAGCCCCAAGTATTAAAAGAGAATAATTAAAATTATCACTAATAAATAAACTCAAAAAATACATTATAATACATAAAATAATAATTATTTTTGTTACAATTATTTTTTTTGGTTTAAATACTTCTTCATACTTATTATTTTCTTTGGTTGTCTTTTTATTAATATCCTCTGTTGCATTTAAAACTTTGATTATATCATCTGTTCTTTTTAAGCGTTCAGTCTTTATTTTAGGAAATAATTCTCCTAAAAACTTATTTTTCTTTAAATCACTAATACTATTTACACTTATAGTATTAATATTTTTTACTTCTTCTAATTTAACAGAATCATTCATATCTAAACAAATATTTAAAACTTTCATTTTAAATGACAATGTTTTTCTTTTTATTTGTCTTACAACGAATCCTAATTTAAATATATCCATATTATATTGTTCTTCATTATGTATATACTTAGAATTTATTCTAATAATTTTGTATGGTGCTTCTAAATTTTCAAGCCATATTTCATTTTTAGCACCCCGTACATTAATTGGTGAATAATCTTCTTCAGTAACGAAATAATGAACTAAACTCATAATTAATTCGTCTTTTTTATTAAAAATATTATTATTCATATAATCTTCCTCTTCATATTATTTTACCCTTTTTCATAATATTAGTAAAGGGTGATTTTATGTATTTATATTTTTTGATTTATGCTGCTGTAATTTTATATATTTTATTACCAATATGTAAAATTGTTTGGCATGATAATTTAGATAATGATCTTATTTTTCTTTTATGTTCTAATTATCTTTTGTTATTCCTTTTATCCGTAATATTTGATTATCAAAATGGCTTACTTTTAAGTATTTTAGTGAGCTTAACTCTTGTTTTTTTCTCTTATTTTTTAATAAGAAAAATCAAAAAAGTTTTTGGCCATTACCAATTATTAAGCATTCCCTATTTTTGTTTTTGTGTTTTTATATTTAGTAACATTTTATGTTTAATCTAATTTATCAATAAAATCTTGAAAATATTTAGGTAAGTCACTTTCAAACTCTAATACTTTTTTAGTTATAGGATGAGTAAATCTTATAACTTTTGAGTGCAAAAATTGACCAAATTCGGTAGTTTTCTTATTTTGATATACTGGATCATTATATACTGGATAACCAATATAGGCCATATGTACTCTAATTTGATGAGTTCTACCTGTTTCTAAAACTAAACTTACTAAAGTATAATCTTTATATCTTTTTAATACTTTTAAATTAGTTCTGGCTGGTTTTCCATCACTTCTTACTTCCATTTTATTAAAATTGGTTTTACTTCTTCCAATGGGTGCATCAATAAAAGCTGTATTAGATGGAAATCTGCCTATTAAAAGGGCATAATATTCTCGGTATACTCTTTTATATTTAAAATCTTCTGCAAGTATTTCATGGGCTTTATTACTTTTACATACAAGCATGAGTCCTGATGTATCTTTATCTAAACGATGAACTATTCCTACTCTTTCACTGCCTCCTAAGTCACTTAATTCTTCTGTATAATACTTAAGACCATTTACTAAAGTATTATCATGATTACCATTACCTGGATGAACAACTAAACCACTTGGTTTATCAATAACCATAATATCCTCATCTTCATAAACAATATTTAATTCCATTTTAACTGGTTCAATATTTAATTCTTTTACATAATCTTCATTAATCTCTACAATATCATTCAATTTAGTTTTATAACTTGGTTTTATAGTTTTACCATTAATTTTTATATAATTTTCTTTTAACATTTTAGTAATAGTTTCTCTACTATATTCCGTTTCTTCGGCTAAATATTTATCTATTCTTAAATTTTCTTTATCTACTACTAACTTCATTTTCATCATCCTTCTTATATATAGAATAAATAAGTAATATCACTCCCACAACAATAAATATATCAGCCACATTAAAGATAGGAAAATCCCAACCCAAGATATTAAATTCTAAAAAGTCAATAACATAACCATACATAATTCTATTAAGTAAATTACCAATAATTCCGCCATAAATCATACTAAAAGATATTATATTTCTTAAATTATTTTTAAATTTCTTTTGATATAAAAATAATATAACTAATATAACAATGGCTATTAATATTAAAATATATCTACTACCAGCTAATATATTCCAACTAGCACCATCATTATATATTTTAGTTATATTAAAAAAATTTTTAATAATTGTTTTAGATTCTGTAAGCATAAAAAAATTATCTATCAAATTTTTTGATAAAATATCTAATAATAAACAAATTATTGAACCAATTAATATTTTTTTCTTCATATAAAAATTATAGCATATTAACCTAAATTAAACAAATTATAAATCTACTAAAATAACATCTTCCCCAATTTTTTTAATTTTTTCAAAAGTAAATGTTGCTTCATTTCCTCGTGTCATCTTTCTAAGTAATTTCCTCTCTTCTGATACAAAATATATAATTTTTCCTGTAGTATCTATTTTAGCATCAATAATTCTCCCTAAATTATTACCATCTTTTATATTAATTATATCTTTAGTTTGTAAATCACTTAAAAGCATAGAATTCACCTAGTATAAGTATATGTAACTAGATTAATTTTCGCACATTTTCAATAGCATTTTTTTCAATTCTTGATACTTGGGCTTGACTTATTCCTAAATTATTAGCAATTTCCATTTGGGTTTTACCTATAATAAATCTAGCAACAAGTATTTCTTTTTCTCTTTCTTTAATTTTTTGCAGGGCCTTTCTTAATGAGATTAACATATCTTTATCAGTACTCATATCTTTAATATCGGCTAATTGATCAGATAAATAAATAGTGTCGCCTCCATCATTATAAATTGGTTCAAAGATACTCATAGGATCTTTTAAACTATCCAGTGCATAGGTTATTTCATATTCTTCTATTTGCAAGTAATTAGCTATTTCTTTATTTGTAGGCATTACGCCATTTGTACTTAAATATTCATCTTGATATTTAATTATTTTATATGCTAAATCTTTTACACTTCTACTAACTCTTACTGACGTATTATCTCTTATATATCTTTTTACTTCACCAATAATTAGGGGTACTGCATATGTTGATAACCTTAATCCCAAAGATACATCAAAATTATCAATGGCTTTAATTAACCCAATTACTCCAACTTGAAATAAATCATCCATATTATATTTAGTATTATTAAACTTTTTTAAAATGGATAACACTAATTTTAAATTACCATTAATAAGTAATTCCTTAGCATTATTATCACCATTTTTTAATTTTTCAAATAATTTAGTAGTTTCTTCATTAGATAATACAACTAAATTATTAGTATTTATACCCGTAATATCTACTTTATATTTTGCCATAATTCACCTTTCATAAAAATTATGGCTTTTTTTTAATAATTTTATACAAAAAATTGAGAGATATTTCTATCTCTCGTAGGTTAAGTTTCGTCTATTTTAACGTCTTCGTTGACGAGTTATAATTCTTTTATTATTGTTTTGGTAAATCAAAGTATAAATAACAATATGTTCCTTCTTTTATATCATTTACATATGCTTTATTCTCTTCTTCATCAAATGTTAATATTCCTTTTACTTCTTCTCCCTTTTCACTTATACATACTGATTTTTCTGAATTAAAATTATATTCTTCTGGCCAACTTGTTGTCTTAGTATATTCTCCTTCTTCTGTTTCTACCATTATCATAGCCATACTACTTTTACTATCTATTTCTTTTAACTCTACATCATCTAATTTTACTTCTTTATTTATACTTGATTTATACATTAAGTATGTTGCTGTTATTTCTATTACTACTAATATTACTACTAATATCATTACACTTCTTTTCATTTCTTACCTCTTAAGATATATCTTTATAACAATATACTCCTAATATAGATTGCATAGTTAATGTTGTGTATCCTGATTTACAAGAATCTACACTACATGGCATACTAGCACAACATCCTTCTGCTCCACATGTTTGACCATTCGAACATTCATATATGGTTGTTCCACCATAACATCCGTAAGAACAATACGAAATATAGTAACCACAATAACTACCTTGATCGGGGCACTTAGGAGTTGGCCTTGTCTGACTATAACTAGGGCAAGAATTCGGATGTTCCGTAGTTATAGTCCAGACTGGGGTACTCCCATTACAACTGCAAATCTCCATCGTAGCGGTATATCCACATACTTCACCTTCAGTATGGGTATTTGTTTGCGTACAAGCATTAACTTTAGCTTGATACATATCTAATTGACATGTTCCTGTTAATCCACTACTATTTTTAACATATCCATAATATGTAAGTGTTCCTATACTGCTTTTTGCTTAACTTGTTCCATAATTTGGATTTGATGTCGCTGTTGTCGACATATACCATGATGTTGCATTACTTGGTACTAATGTTACTCCACTTGTTGTTACATTAAATGAACATGTTGGTGATGGTGAATCATCCACTACATCTAATATATATGGATCAATATTAGATCCTGCTCCATTTTTTATTTTTAAATCATTATTTAGATAGAATACTGGACGTAATCCAAAATCAATAGCTTTGCCAGATTTTAGATAAGAAAGATTGGAATAATCCGTAGTTAAATAATTATTCCATAAATAAATCCTATGTCCCGGGGCATTAGGAACATCACTTAATCCTTGAGCTGTTATTATAAATTCTGGTATCTTAGGTGCTAACCATATTGTTTTAAGATTATTACTACTTCCAGGATTACCGCCAAGATATGCAAATAAATAATCGTGAATATATAATAACCCTACTTTATCACTTACACTTGTATCCCATTTTTTAGTCGTTGTTTTTATAGTATAACTATAACTACCTGAACTACCATACTCAACACTAGAATCAAATGTAACTTCCTTTTTTCCACTTTCTATTTCGTACATATAATTACCATTATATAAATCTGAATCATTTACTTTACCTGTAAAACCATATAACCAATTATGACTAACAATTAAGTCTTGCCATACCTTTGATAAGTAATCACTATTAGTTAAAAAATCACTACCATTTATTGAATTTTTCATCGTTGAAGTACTATAATCCCACTCTGGCTCTTTCATTGCAATAAGCGCTGTTTCTTTAATAAGTTTTAATTGTCCTTCTGGTGTTACTCCGATTATTCTATACATATATTTACTTGCATTATTTTTACAAGTTTCTTGATCAGTCGTTCCAAAACATATATAGTTATCAACACTATCTGTTCCTTGATAACGATACATTCCTCCAACTTCACATTTACTTAC
Source organism: uncultured Bacilli bacterium (assembly GCA_947632205.1). Taxonomy (GTDB): domain Bacteria; phylum Bacillota_I; class Bacilli_A; order RF39; family UBA660; genus SIG200. Next base: position 1,891 of record CANROK010000010.1, on the reverse strand, counting down.
TTGTTCTTTATCAGCTAATACTGTTCCTACTGGTCCTTTACATTTATCAAAATATATTTCACAATAAGCAGTATTTTGGCCAGTTACTGTTACTATTCCATTTTGATAGGTTATAGTTGGTTTTATTTGTTTATCTTCTAAACTGGTACATTTAGTTTTTTCTGTATTTATCAAATAATCTCCAACGGGAAATGCTCCATTCGTATCTTCTTTATAATTTCCATCATCTTGTTCAATCCAAAATACTAATTTATTATTTTTATTTGTTTTCTCTTTTATCTCTTCAATATTTTTTCCTTCATAATTTTTATGTATACTTATTGATGTCACTATACATATTAGTACCAATATTGCTAATATTATCATCTTTCTATTCTTCATAACTTAACCCTACCTTATATATTTTAATTATACATTACCCCCCAGAGTGTCAACTACCATGTAATAAATTACATGGCTTGTGAGTTAATTATTTATTTAATATAGATTTGCAAATTAAATTAACTTAGTAATTGCAAAATAAAATATACAAAATATTTGCAAAATAATTTGTACAAAAGAATAGAAAAGAAGCAAAAAAATTGAGAGATATTTCTATCTCTCTAAGGTTAAGTTTCATCTATTTTAATGTCTTCGTTATTGAGTTTTACTTTTTAATAAATCTTTAGCTGTTCAATATATTTTTAATTGGCATGTTATAGTATTAATTACACATCTAATATAAATGGATCATTTTTACTTCCTGTTCCTTTATTTAATGTTATATTTGAAGTTACATAGAATACAGGTTTATAGTATGTTTTATAATTGGCACATTCTGAATTACAACCAGTATTACATTCTTCTATCGTTTTGCAAAGACATTGACTCTTACAATTTGCTTCACAATCTGGACAAGAACTAGCACAATATTCATCACAATCGTCTCTACCTAAATTATTAGTACAATTATTTTTACATCCACTACAAGTACCAGTACATGAATTTTTACAAGAACTACAGTTATTTTGACAGTTCGTACATGAACTTAAACAATAACTACTACAATTATTTATATTAAATCCTAATAGTGAAATATGTGTTCTTTCTATTCCAGTAGTATTTAGAAAATATGATTCATTATATTTAGGAGCATTATAATTGTATTGTACAGACGTAATAAAATATTCTCTATTATTTGGCTTTATCCATGACTTAATTGCATTTTCACTTGTACCAGGATTTCCTCCAGGATATGATAATAGAAAATCATGAATATATAATAATCCTACTTTATCATTGACACTTTCATCCCACTTTTTAGTCATTGTTAATTCATGCATGTTTGGATTATCTTCGGATTTTCCTATGTTATATACAAACGTTACTTCTTTTTGCCCACTTTCTATTTCATACATATAATTTCCATTATATAAATTCGTGCTATCTAATATTCCTGTTCTTCCATATAACCATGTATGAAACATTATTTTATCTTTCCATGTTGAAGTCATATATTTTTCATTTTCTAAAAAGCTTGATCCATTAAGTTTGGTTCTTAATGATGAAGAATCTTTATAATCATATATTTCTTCAAAATCACTAAGTAAAGATACTTCTTTCATAAATTTTAATTCGCCTTCAGGTGTTACTCCTAATATTCTATACATATACTTATCTTCATTTTGTAAACATTCTTCTTTACTACCTGTTCCAAAGCATATATAGTTATTGACATCATCTGTTCCTTGATAACGATACATTCCTCCAAATAAATCATCTGTTAAATTATTGTTCTTATCATTGCTTTTTAAATATTTCATAATATCTAGTTCTATTCTATATGGATTATCTTTTTCTCCCGTTGTTCCACTCTTTAAAGTTATGTCTGGTGTTAGATAGAAGACAGGAC
>CANROK010000009.1 GCA_947632205.1 uncultured Bacilli bacterium | reverse complement strand
GCTCTACCAACTGAGCTAAGGAACCAACAACAATATGATTATACCTTATATATTTGGAAAATGCAAGATATTTCAAAACAGAGCACTGACTCAAAAAGCTATTTTTATTGAAAAAATTGACAAATTATATTATTTTTTTCTAAAAAGACTTGCTTTTTTATCCTTTTTATTATACAATTCTTTATGTCACAGCTTAATGGGCTTGTAGCTCAGCTGGTTAGAGCGCACGCCTGATAAGCGTGAGGTCGGAGGTTCAAGTCCCCCCAGGCCCACCATTTAAGTTATGGCCCGTTGGTGAAGTGGTTCAACACACATGCCTTTCACGCATGCATTCATGGGTTCAAATCCCGTACGGGTCACCAATAAGTAAGTTACTAGCAAATGCTAGTTTTTTTAATGTTTAATTTTGTCAAGTTTTATCACTTTACTAGTCATCCACTTATTTTATTGCTATACTTATACTAAAGGAGAGATTAATAATGACTGTCTTAGAAAAAGCTTATGAATTAAGAAGACAACTTGCCCTATGTGAAGAAGATATTGCTTATTCTATTCAAGTTCTATGGGGTACTAATAAAGAAGATACCATTCAACATATGAATAATTTAATTAAAAATACAATTGAATTATTTGGTACAAATCGTATTGATGATATCGATTATGATTTAAGAGATCAAGTTATAGCGGATTATGATGCAAAATTAGAAGAAGCACTTCAAAAATTTCCACAGTATCTAGAAAATATCAATCATAGTAGATAAAAAGATTCCAAACGGAATCTTTTTTAATTGACATCATTTCTTGAAAGGATTTGCGCTGGTGTTTTTCTAATTGTATTATAAACAGGAATAAGGCCTACAACAAGATTAAATATTAATATAGTTAGGATACTTATAATAATGGTAAATGAATTTACCATAAAAGCATCTTTTAGTATTTCAATATTACTTAAACAATGCAATATATAACTCATAAATAATATACCTGGAATACTAAAGATTATTGTTATCGCTAAAATTTCTCCAGAAAACATTTTATATATATCTTTCTTTTTTACGCCAATTGCTCTAAAAATACCAACTTCTTTTATTCTTGATAAGAATGATGATCTGATCATTAATATAATTTCTACTAAAGAAATTATTAAAATAGCAAAGGAAACAGTAAGAGTACCAATAATTAAATCAGTAACTGAATCTAAATACATACTTTTACTATAATCATAAGAATCTTTGATATTCATTTTTAAATTTTCAAAGTATTTTAAAGTATTACCCTTATTTTTACTATATATAGTAAATTTATTGTTATTATTAATTAAATTATATTTTATCATATTATTATTAACTAAATAACTATCTAAATAATTATCACTAATTACTTCATAATAACCAACTACTTTTAATTTAGTATCATTAATTTTTAAATCAATTTTATCGCCAATATCATATTCATATTCTTTATCTTTATTAATAATTACTTCATAATCATTAACGGGATATTTACCTTTAGTTAATTTAATTGTATCTTTAAGTAAACTATAATCAATAAAAGTACTATTACTTTTATAGTTATAATCATATTCATAATATGAATATTCATCATTACTATTAGCAAGCATATTTATAAATAAATCTCTACTTGCATATATATTTGGTTCATCTAACTTGGTAATACCAACAATTATAAATTTAGCCATATTATTTAAATATACTTCATGATTTAAATAATCATCAATACTAAATAAACCAACACTATTAGTATCATAAGTTTTAATAAAATCTTCTAGGACCATTTTATCAATAACAATTTCATATGCATTTGTTGGCATTCTTCCTAAAAGTAAATCGTTACTATTTAACATATTTATATCAGAAAGTGATCCTTTAATAACACCACTATCCAAACTAGTTTGTAAATATTTATCATAAGGTATTCTTAAATTAATTTGACTATCACCTGGTAATAAATAATTTATATCATCCATCTTTTCATAATTTAGATAATCATTAATAGTTAAATTATTACTTAAAGTTAAATATTCTTTATTAATACTAATAAAATCTTTATCTTCAATATTAATTGCAGCCATAATAGAAGAAAAAGCATAAAAGATAAACATTCCGGATAAAAGAAAACCAAATAACAAGATCTTTTTTAAAGTTGGATAATCAAGAATCTTTTTAAAGCCATAACTAATAAATGAACCAAGTTTAAATATACTACTATATTTTAATTTAGAATTATTACTTATCTTTTCAATATCAAAATCAGTATTAATTGGTACATTTTTTAATTCTTTATAATGATCATCAATTAATTCAATATTCGAATTATTATCTACAACTTCTATTTTATGATGATTATTATTTTCAATATAAATATTACCATTTTTAATAACTATTTTAATATTTAAATCTTCTTCATTATTACGATAAATATCAATATTAATATTAGCATCAACTATTTTCTTAATATCTTTAAAATCTTTTAAATATATATGATTTTCTACTTCATAATTTAAAGTTTTATCATTATTATTTTTATATATTTTTTCGACGTTTCCATCTTTAAGTTCAATTATATCTGTGGCATAGAAACGCGCTAACTCTTCCTCATGAGTAACTAAAATAACTAAATATTTAGAAGATATACTTTTAATAATATTCATTATTTCTAAACTATTTTTACTATCAAGATTACCAGTTGGTTCATCAGCTAAAATAATTTTAGGATTTTTAACTAATGCTCTTGCTATTCCTACTCTTTGCTTTTCGCCACCTGATAACATATTTGCGGGTCTATTTTTATATCTAGCCATATTTACTTTTTCTAAAGTATACATAACTCTTTTATTTATTTCATCTTTATCTTTTATACCAATTAATTTTAAAGAAAGAGCAACATTATCAAAGACTGATAAATTATCAACTAATTTATAATCTTGAAATATATAACCAATATTTAAGTTTCTTATCTCATCAATTTTATTAACACTTCTTCTAGTAATTTTTTCCCCATCAATATAAATTTGCCCACTTGTTATATTATCTAAACCACCAATAGTATTTAAAAGAGTTGTTTTACCACAGCCAGATGGACCTAGAATTGCTACTAAACCATTTGCATTAAATTCCAAAGTCGTATCATTTATAACATGAATTTGGTTCTTTTTATGCCGATTAAAATATTTATTAACTTTTTCTAACTTTATCATAGACTATATCCTTTCTCCATAATTTTTCATAATTGATGTGGAAAATATTTTTCTACCATAACGATAAGATATTAGAATAGCTAAAATAATTAAAATTAAATAAACTAATAAATATTCGCCAATATTTAAATATTTTGTCATATCAGTAAAATATTTTATTATGATAATATTTTTATTGGCTAAAGTAATTAAAGTAATGATAAAAAGATAACTAATAGTCGCAAATGTTATAATTTCATTTCTTAAGATACTAACACAATCTTTTAAACTAGCTCCTAAACTTCTTAAAGTAGCAAAATAACTATTTCTTGATTTATAAATTATTTTTATAATAAAGTAAGTAATAAAGAATAAAGTAGCTATTAAGATAATTGTAACAATTAATTTTATTATTTTATATATTTGTTCAAAGATAGCTAAACTATTTACTTTAGCATCTCTAAGTTTTAAAGTATTAAAATTCATACTTTTTAAACTTTTTTCTACTTCATTTAAATCTTTTATATCTTTGACAAAAACACTACCTTGATAATTACTTAAATTAAATAATTTATTATAATCTATTTCACTTATATAAATTACATTATCAATCTCATCATAATTTTCATCTAATAGTCTTTTAGCATTATTTTTATCATAAACACTTTTAATATTTAAATTTAATTCTTTAGTGCCATAAATACTACTAGTACTAATTACTAAATCTTTATTTTGACAATTATAATTTTTACAATAACCATTATTAATATCTTTAATATATGCTTCATTTTCCTTTAAATTATAATTAATTTTTATTTCATAATAAGTATTTAAAATTTTATCATTTAGTTTAGCACTACTTTTAATATATTCTTCATACATTGTATTTAATACTTTCTTATTTAAATCATTATTTAAATATAATCCATAAGAATAATCATTATATTCATCACTATAATAAATACCTACTATTTTAATGGGATCATCTATTTTTTCCATCCTAAATTCTGTATTAAATAATTCATCATTTACATAATTTATATATTCATTATTTTTATTTACTATTAATACTATTTCATTATCATTATCTGGTAATCTTCCTTTATCTACTTTAGTTAAACTTTTAGTATAAATACTACCATCTATAAAAATATTATCACTACTTATAAATAGTATATAATCATTACTTAAATCATTATTTACTACATAATCAACGCTCTCAATTTCTTTAATTTTTGCATACTCTTCTTCACTAATAATACTTTTATCTTGTTTATTAAAAATAATTCTTAAATCACTATTATTTTGAAAATATTCACTATAAGCATTAACTGATTCTTCATATTCACTATTTTTCATACTACCATAATTACTAATTAAAGATATAACTATAAGTAAGAATATGGCTATCATAAGACAAAACTTAGCAACTAAATTAAAAGTATTTCTAATACCTAAACGAATTCTAGATAAATAATTAATATTTTTAACTTCTTTTATTTCTATTTGATTATCTAAGTTAACTTCTTTAACTACTCTATTTTCTAAAATATTACCATCATGCATTCTAATTAATCTTGTCGCGTATTTTAAAATCTCACTTTTGTTATGGGTAACAACAATTACTAGTTTATCTTTTGATACTTCATGAAGTAGTTCTAAAATACTTGTTGATGCTTTACTATCTAGGGCTCCAGTTGGTTCATCACAAACAATAATGGGTGTTTCATAAGCAAGGGCTCTAGCTATAGCTACTCTTTGTTTTTGCCCACCAGATAACTTAGATGCTCTTGTATTACGATATTTTTGTAAACCAACTTTATTTATTAATTCATTAACTTTCTTTTTAATATCTTTTTTATTACACCCATTCATAAGCATAGCTAGTTCAATATTTTGATATACTGTATAACTATTAACTAAATTAAAATTTTGAAAAATATTACTAACATATTTTTTTCGATATTCTAAATAATCTTTTTCTGTATAATGGCTAGTTTCTTCCCCATTTATGTACATTTCTCCATCTTCATAAGTATCAAGACCCGATAAAACATTTAAAAGCGTTGATTTACCACTTCCAGATTCACCCGTAATAACCACGAATTCACCTAAAAATAATTCTAAATTAACTTTATTAATACCTGAGGCAATTACCCCATCTTGATAATAATATTTGGATACATTTTTAAGTTTTAACATAAGTTTCCACCTCATTTTAATTATACTATAACTATAAATATAATTAAACTTTCTTAAAATGCTATTTAATTACAAATTTATTGAAATTGCAATACTTTCGACAAAACTTGTCATTATTTTGGCAAAAAATAAGTAAGTCAATTAAATTACTTACTTAATATTTTCAAGTTCTACTCCTACCACTTTACTGATACCAGCATTTTGCATTGTTATACCATATAGAACATCAGCATATTCCATCATTCTCTTTTTATGAGTTATTAAAATATATTGACTATCTAATTTCTTTTTATTTAAGTATTCGCCAAATAAATCAACATTGGCTTCATCTAGGGCTGCTTCAACTTCATCTAAAATAATAAATGGCACTGTTGAAACATTAAGAATGGCAAATAATAAACATATCGCGGTAAGAGATTTTTCACCACCCGATAAACTTTGGGTATTATGAATCTTTTTACCTGGTGGTACAACAATCATATCAATTCCTGTATTTAAATAATCACTTGGATCAGTTAATTCTAACTTACCCATACCACCTTGAAACATAATCTTAAATACTTTACTAAATTCTTCACTAACTTTATTAAAGGTATCTTTAAATTTTTCAACCATAATATTATCCATATCCGCAATAATATTATGAAGATTTTGCATTGACACTTCTAAATCATTCTTTTGATTAACTAAGAATTCATATCTTGTATTAATTCTTTCAAATTCACTAATACTACCTGTATTTACTTCTCCTAAAGCTTTAATTTCATTTTTTAATTTATTAACTGTTTTTCTTGTTAGATCAACATCAATATCTAAATCATAATTTTCTTTAGCATATTCATAAGTCATACTATAATCTTCATTTAAAGTAAGAAGTAAACTATCTAGTTTAACATTAAGTTTACCTACATCGACACTAACAGTATTAAGTTCATTTGATACACTTTTATATTCACTATTAACTTTAGTATTTTCTTTTTCTAAAATATCTAATTCATTATTATAATCATTTTTCTTTTCTTTTAATACTTCAACGTTATCTTCTAATTTCTCTTTTTCTATATTTAAATTATTTAATTGTTCCATGATATTATCTAATGCTTTATCAATAACATTTCCTTGTAAATTAGTCATACCTTCAATATCATTTTTCGTAATTTTTAATTTATCTTCTAAAGTATGTAAATTATTCATTTTACTTTCTTTAGTAGTATTTAAATTTACTAATTCTAAATTAATATTATTTAAATTATTACTAATAATTACATAATCATCATCTAATGTTTTTAATTCATTAACTCTAGTATTAATCTTTTTAATTAAACTATCTAATTTATTCTTATTATCTTCTAATTCTTTCTTTAAATTAATATTAGTATTTTTTCTATTAGTACCACCACTTATAATACCACCAGAATAAATAATACTACCATCAAGGGATACTACACGATATTTATAATCCATAACTTTGGCTATATTATTCATATCATCAATCGTATTTGCAACAATGACATTACCAAGTTGATTTTCTATAATATTTTGATATATCTTATCATAACTTACTAAATCAGATAACACTCCAACATAGCCATTAATATTACTTAATTTATTTATGGTATATTCATCTAAATAACGTGATTTAATAATATTAAGAGGTAAAAAAGTAGCTCTACCAATATTTTTCTCTTTTAAATAATTAATCGCATTTTTCGCACATTCTTCATTATCTACGACAATGAAATTAAAAGATGATGCTAAAATAACATCTAAAGCCATTAAATATTCATCTTTAACACTAATAATATTACCTATCGTATTATGAATACCCTTTAAGCGATCATTATTTAAAATATTCTTAACACTTAATGGTAATTTTTCATTATTTAAAATATTACTTTCTAAGATATCTATTTTATTTTCAATATTATATTTTTCTTTATTTAAATCTTCTAATTCTCTATTATAAGTAATTTTTCTTAAATTAATATTTTTATATTCTAAATTAATATTAGAACAATTAGTATTTTTATCTTTAATATTTTGATTTAAATTATCTATTTCATTATTTAATATTTCTATTTCTTTAATTAAATTTAATTCTTCTTCTCTTAAATTAATTAAATTATTTTTTATTTTATCTTCACTATATTCATATTTAGTTCTTTCAATAGTAATTCTTTTTTCACTATCAAGTTTACTTATTTCTTCTGTTAAATTTAATAATTGTCTATTTTTCGTACTTAATTCATCATCTATTTTATATATTTCTAATTTAAGTTTATCGATATTTTCGTTATTAACTGCTTTTTGCATCGAATCAAGCTTTGTTTTTAACTCTTCTTCTCTATCTTTTAGCGTTGTATATTCTTTATTTAGAGTTGTAATATCATTTGTTATTAAAGATATTTCATTATTTTTAAGTTCATCTTTATATTGTAAATATTTTTTAGCTACTTCGGCTTGTTCTCTTAAGGGCTCTAAACTAGTTTCTAATTCTTGAATAACTAAATTAACACTATCTAAATTATCTTGGGTTTTCTCTAGTTTTCTTAAAGATTCTTCTTTTCTTTTTTTATACTTAGATACTCTTGCAGCACTTTCAAAAATCCATCTTCTTTCATTGGGTTTATAGTTAACAATATCAGTAACTGTTCCTTGGGAAATAATATTAAAGGCATCCATACCTCCACCCGTATCAATGAATAAATCTGTTATATCTTTTAATCTTACTTTTGTATTATTTAAATAATATTCACTTTCGCCACTTTTATAAACACATCTTTTTACTTCAATTTCCGAAAATTCACTATTTAAATATTTATCACTATTATCGAACGTCAATGTAACTGCTGCTTTATTTAAGCCCTCTTTATAATCAGAACCACTAAAGATAACATCACTCATATTATTGCCACCTCTAAGTGACTTTAATGATTGTTCGCCTAAAACCCAACGAACAGCATCAACTATATTACTTTTACCACTACCATTGGGGCCAACAATTGCTGTAATTCCTTTATTAAATTCAAATATCGTTTTATTGGCAAACGATTTAAATCCCTCTAATCTAATACTCTTTAAATACATAATACACCTTTATTTTACTGACTTTTTATAAGCATCAAATGCGGCCTTTTGTTCAGCTTCCTTTTTACTCTTACCTATACCTTTACCATAGATTATATTATCAATCTTAACTACTACTTCAAAAGTTTTATCATGATCCATACCATATTCATTAACTAAAATATATTCAAGTGATTTTTTATCGGTTTGAACATATTCTTGTAATAAAGACTTATAATCGCCAAAGAAAACAAAATCTTTTTCTATATAAGGAATAACAATTTTATAAATATAATCTTTAGCAAAATCTATACCAAATGATAAATAAATAGCCCCTAAAACACTTTCAAAAACATCAGCTATTATCGTATCATTAATATTTCCTTCTTGACCATGACCTACTTTAATATATTTATCTAAACCAATATCTTTTGCATAATGAGCAAGGGCTTGTTCACAAACAAAACTAGCTCTCTTTTTAGTCATAATACCTTCTTTATAATTAGTATTTTTATAAAAGTATTCACTGGTAATAAATTCTAGGATAGCATCACCTAAATATTCTAATCTTTCATAATTATTTATATCTTTATGTTCGTTAGAATAACTACTATGTGTAAGTGCTTCATCAAGTAATTTTTTATCTATATTTTCTAAATTATATTTTTTTATAAATTTCATATAATCACCATATTAAAATTATAGCAAATATTTAAATAAAAAAGAAGTATTATTTACTTCCTATTTATTATAAATTATTTAAATAATTGATGGCATCTACTAACGTATTAACTTTAACTATTTCAATATCTAAATCCCTTTTCTTTTTAATATCCATAGCTTCTTTATAGTTTGCTTTTGGACATAAGAATATTTCTATTCCTTTTTTACTAGCTCCTAAAACTTTATATTTAATGCCACCAATTTCTTCAACAGTACCGTCACTATTAATAGAACCAGTTCCTGCTATCTTATATCCTTTAGTAATATCTTCTTCTGTTAAGGCATTATATATTTGTAACGCCATCATAAGACCACCACTACTACCAGATTCATTATTTTTCATCTTAATATTAACTGGTATTTCAGTTTCATATTCATAATATGGTTTAAAGGCAATACCTATTTTTAATGAATCATCCTCTTCTTCATAATAGACATAAGCATATCTACTATATTCTTTATCATTATGTTTAACTTTTATTGTTACTTTATCTTTTTCTTTTAAAGTATTAATATATTCTTTTAAATCATCTAGAGAATCTATGCTTTTACCATCAACACTTAATATTTCATCACCAATTAAAATATCAGTTTTGGCTTTATCACTAATAAATAACACTGAATTAATAGTTTTAGTTATTGTTACATCATAATCTGATAAACTAAAAGCAGCCATTTTAGCGTTATCAATACCTTCATTTAAATATACTTTACCTGCCTCAATAACCTTATCATAATCCTTTTCATTAGTTATCTCATCAAGAGGCATTAAATCCCAATCTGGTATAACATATGAAAGCAAAATAAATGGTAATGTTCCTTTCATCGCCGTAACATAACTCATTGAAAGAGAGCCCTTTTGTTCAAAATCTTTATCAATTTCTAAGCGATCTTTTAAATCAATAACGCCACCACTTCGGTATATTATATAAGGAAATTCATAATTAAATATAAAAATAATTAAAAATATAGAAATTAAAAATTTATAATTTTCTTTTAAAAATTTCTTTCCTTTTTCATATATTTTATTGAACATACTAAGTCACCTAATACATTATAACACTTTGAGGTAACATTATGAATAAAATAAAACGAGTTTTCACAATATTTTTATTATTTTTCTTCATTTATTTATTATTTAGATATAATTATACTTTAGAAAATACGATAAATGAAGCATTTGATTTATGGCTTCATAAAATATTTCCTTCATTATTTTTTATGTTTGTTTTAAGCGATATTATTATAAATCTTAATCTTTTAGAGAATATCAGTAAGTACTTTAACTATTTTTTTAATTATATATTTAATACTACCAAACAAAGTGGTGAAATATTTTTATTATCCATAATTTGTGGTACCCCTACAAGTAGTTATATTATCTTAAAAATGTATGAAAAAAATAAAATAACTTTAAATGATGCAAATAAATTAATGATGTTTACATTTTTTTCTAATCCCCTATTTTTATATAATATTTTATCTTTATTATTTAATAAATTTATTTTTATTAAAATTATTATTATTCATTATTTTTCTAATATTATTATTGGATTATTATATAGAAATAAAAAAGAAAATGAATATAATTCAAATTTAGAAAAAAATATTGTAAATACTAATTTTTTTCAAGTTCTACCCAGTTCAATAAAAAATAGTATTAATACTTTACTAATTATTTTAGGGACTATTTCTTTTTACATGATTATAACTAATTTATTACTGCATGAATTAACATTAAATAGTTTTACTACAGCCATATTAAAAGCCATATTAGAAATAACGCAATTTTTGGCATATTTACCCCATTTAAATAATATAAGCATAATAAAAGAGATATTAGCTATCTCTTTTATATCTTTTGGAGGATTATCCATTCATACCCAAGTTTTAACAATGCTTTCCAATAGCAAAGTTAAATACCATTATTTTTTTGTTGGACGTATTCTTCACTTTTTAATTGCTAGTATTATCTATATTATAATATTTATTATTATGTAGAACAATTTATATAACCACTATCTTTATATAATAAATTATTTGTTGGATTTAAATCATTAACATATCCAAGTGCTTCTATTTCCAAATCATCTACTAAATTATTATAATTTTTATTATTTCTTTCATGATCTGGATAATTATAAACGTTAACATTTAAACGAAAATAATATTTACCATTAGTGTGTCTTTTAGATATATAAGATATACAAGGATCAATAATAACGTCTTTCATTTCATAACGATTTTGGTTACCATTATAATCAAGATAATTTAAATAATACCTATCATAATCACCATTTTCTTCTTTAGTAATAGTTAATTTTGGATTTACATCATGATTTTTATAATTAAAGTCTAAATCCAAAATAGTATTACTTGATACTGGATTATTATTAATAATGGCTACTAATTCATTATTGATATTATTGATATCATTCGCAATTGCATATAGAGCTTCTATTCTATTAATTTGATTATTATAACTATAATTATTACTATCTGTTTCATTTTCAACATCTACTAATAATTGAAAGATAAATAATAAAACAACACTAATTAATATTATACTAATCAATAATTCCATTAATGATATTCCTTTTTTATTTAACTTCATAAATCCTCCTAACTAGGACTATTAAAATAAACTGAACATTCCGTTTTCTCTGTAGCATATATTTCAAAAGTTCTACTACTACTATTATAAATAAAATTTTCTTCATCTACTGGAGGGGTGCAAACACGATTATTAATTTTATCAAATGTAAAATTAGTAGGTATCTCGTTAACACTATTTACTTTTAAATATTTTTTCCCTGTATCATTTAACAAGTTTGTACCATTTGAATCTTCTTTAAAAATATGTAATTCGATATCTGCACTTTTTCTTACGAAATAAGTATTACAAATAATTTGTTCATCAGTTTGTAACTCAAATTCTCTAGGATTAGCACTTTCATTTAAAGTAAGATTATAATTTGTTGAATCAAGAGTTACTCCCGCTAAAGTTGTACATTTAGTTAAAGCTTCTAAATAGGTATAAGTTTTATTGGGCATATTATAAACTTGTTCAAAATTGTCCATAGAAACCTCTTTGGCTTCTTTATTTTTATCTTTATTATTAATAAAAATATTAATATTAATATCAAGTAATTCTTGAATTAATTCAACACTACAATTGACTTTATCATTTGCAGTAAAAGATATTTTACCATTTTCATAAGTAATCGAATCTTGAGCCACTTTATTATCACAAGATGCTGTCTTTAATTTAAAAGGTCCATTGGGAATTTCACTAACTGGTTTACAATCATCATTATTTAAATTGCGAATACAAACACTTAAATTAACATCATTAGACAAATCTTTTGGTTCGTTTTTTATTTCTTCTTTAATTTGCTCGGTAATAAAATCAGTTCGAGCATAAGAATTTAGTAAAAATACTAATAATAATAAAAACGTTGTAAAAAATGTATAAATTAAAGTTGTCGATATAAATCCATTCTTTTTCATAAATCCACCTTTATCCATGTATAATAATTACGGCAATGATTATTTTTATCACATGAATTAAATTCAAATAACATAACATAATTAGCAGGAACACTTACATACATTGATTTAATATAACTTATCATATCATCACTAGCTACTAAATATAAATCGTTACATTCATCATTACCATATGAATTACTTCTAACACATTCCTTAATTTTTTTTGAAGCCCTATCATCATTTTTTAATATTAAAATTTGATTAACTTCCAAATCATTTATTAATCCTTGATAATAATCTTTATCATAGGTATTATTAAATACCAAATTATCCGTTCCAATTACTTTGACTAAAGTATCACTATCATTGATAAAGTTACCCAACGAATTATATAAATCATAATTCATTAATTCATTTCTTACATGAATTGCCCTATAAATATAATTAATGTCATCATAATATATTAAGGTCTTCTCTGTTTGAAGAATATTAAAAAAAGTTGAATATAATAGTAATAAGGAACTAGTCAATATAATTATAACAACTATTGTTTCAATAAAAACAAAACCTTTTTTATTCATTATCTACACCCTATTATAATTATAACTTAAAGTTGCTTATTAATCAATTATAATTTATCTATCCCTAAAAAAACAAAGTTAGAAATAATTAATTTGTTTCTAACTTTCTAAAATCGCTTTTATTCTTCTTACACCTGCACTTGATGATTCTTCTTTTTGAATTTTAAAATGACCTAATTCTTTAGTATTTTTAACGTGAGGTCCGCCACATAATTCCTTAGAAACATTACCAATAGAGTAAACTGTTACAATATCAGGATATTTTTCAATAAACATACATTCGGCTCCACTTTTAATTGCATCTTCTTTAGCCATTTCTTTAACTGTAACATCTAAACCCTCATTTATCCACTTATTAACTAAATCTTCAGTTTCTCTTAGTTCTTCTTCACTTAATTTATGATCACAACTAAAATCAAAACGCATTCTCTCACTTGTAATATTACTACCTTTTTGATGAACGTCTTTATTGACAACAATTTTTAACGCCGCGTTTAGTAAATGTGTTGCCGTATGATATTTAGTTTCTATCTCTCCATTACCAGCAAGTCCACCTTTAAACTTACCAGCTGATTCTTTTCTAGATAATTCTTGATGTTCTTTAAATCTTTTTTTGAATCCTTCAATATCAACTTTTAAATTTTTCTCAGAAGCAAGCTCTATTGTAAGTTCAATTGGAAAACCAAAAGTATCATATAAATGGAATGCCGTTAAATCATCAATATCTTGATTATCCTTAGTGGCTTTTTCAAATTCTTTTAATCCTTTTTCAAGTGTTCGATTAAATTTTATTTTTTCATTTTTTAATACTTCATAAACAACATTTTCATTATCAATTAATTCTTGATAATAATTTTTATATTGATTAATAATTATTCTTGCAATTTCTTCTTCCCAATTACTATTAATATCGATATTTAACTTCTTAGCATGTCTAATGGCTCTTCTTATTAATCTTCTTAAAATATAACCTTGATCAGTATTACTTGGTTTAATTGAAGCCGGATCAGCACTGATAAATACCGCCGTTCTTAAATGATCAGCAATAATGCGCATCGAATTTTCATTGCCTTCATAAGATAGATGAGTAATTTCTTCAATCTTTTTAATAACATTTATCCAAATACTTGATTGATAATTATCATTTACTCCTTCAATTATTGCTGTTGTTCTTTCTACTCCCATTCCAGTATCAACATTCTTTTTAGGTAATTCTGTAACATTGCCTTTAGCATCTTTATAATATTGCATAAAAACATTATTCCATATTTCTACATAACGCTCATCTTCTGGATCAAATTTTTCTGGGATTGGTTCATCACTTCGAAAGTAAAAAATTTCCGTATCAGAACCACAAGGTCCCGTTTCACCCGCTATCCAAAAATTATCATCTACTGTTTTAGCTATTTTACTTTCAGGAATTCCTAAACTTAACCATTTATTATAACTTTCAGCATCAAATGGAATAGTATCATTTCCAGCAAAAACTGTTACTGCTAGTTTTTCTTTGGGAATATTTAAAACTTGTGTTAAAAATTCCATACTCCATGTAATTGATTCAGCTTTAAAATAATCCCCAAGTGACCAATTACCCAACATTTCAAAAAATGTATGATGAGTAGTGTCTCCTACAGCATCCAAATCATTTGTTCTAATACATTTTTGATAATCACAAATCCTCGTTCCATATGGATGTTTTTCACCCATTAAATAAGGAATTAATGGCTGCATTCCGGCCGTATTAAATAATACTGATGGATCATTTTCGGGTACAACTGGAGCACTAGGAATTTGTTTATGTCCCTTACTTATAAAAAAATTAATGTATAAATCTTTTAAATTATTCATTTTTTCTCTAATCCTTCTAAAATTTTAAATACTTTTTCTTTTAAGACATTTATATCTTTATCATTAACAATTATATAATCAAAATCATTGTAATTTTCTAAGGCAGTTTCTGATATATGCATTTGTTCATCAATAGTTAATGGACTATTTGCAAATTGATTTTCAATATAAATTGAATAAACATTGTCATAATTCAATTTAATTTCTTCAATTTCATTAGGAAATCTTACATCACTTACAACTAAAACATCACATAAAGTTGCATATATATTTATATCTTCAATCATTCGATTAGTAAAATATTTATCATCATAATTTCTTATCTTATCCCCTATTTGTTGTAAATAAGCTCTTGGTTTTGTATTAGGATTGCCATCCCAATCTGTTAATTCTAAAGCAAAATACTTAATAAATTTACTATATTGTGTAATAGCACATTTTTGTAATTTATAAATATAATATTCTTTAATCATTTTAGCAATTTCACTTTTGCCACTGCCGGCCTTACCTGCTATTAAAAATATTTTCATACTTCCTCCAATAACTTTTTTAAAGTAACTATAATATACCATATTTCAAAATTTTTTTAAATACTTTAGTAAAAAAAGATGTTTATGCATCACATCTCATCTTTTATACTTCTTTTTTTATTTTAGATATAGTATATTCTAATATAACTCTTAATATTGTTAAAATTGGTGCGGCTAAAATCATACCAATAATACCAAAGAAATGGCCAAAAACTAATAAGGCAATAATAATTATAACTGGATGCGTTTGACTAGCTTTACTCATAACAATTGGTTGTAAAATATAATTTTCTACTGTTTGAACTATAACACATATTATAAGAGCCCCAATACCAATTAACGGATCTTGAGTAAGTCCAATCATAACTGCTATACCACCGCCAATGTATGGTCCAATAAAAGGAATTAAATCAGTAAGACCACATATTAATCCAAATAAAATAGGAGCTTTTAAACCAACAAGAGCAAAACCAATTGAATCACATATTAAAACCATAAATGCAACAACAAAAGTACCATTGACACATTTTCTAACTTCTGTTCCCATCTTTACAGCCAAATAATTAACATCATCTCTAATATTTGCCGGAATAATTTTTTTAAAATAACGACCAATATTTTCATAATCTATTAAAAGATAAATACCAATAATAGTTCCCATTACAAATGTTCCAACCCCACTAAATAAAGTCATCACAATATTAATTATTGTATTTGGTAAATCACTAGCAATATCACTACTATAATTATTTATAGTATCAAGTAATTTACTTTGAAAATCTTTTAAATTAAGGCCATTACTCTCAAGAGATGTAAAGATGTTATTAATTTTTAAAGTTATCCGTTCTACAAAACCAGGTAACATACCAACTATCTCATTTACTTCATCATATACTGTAGGAATAAATATATATAAAAGTCCAATAAATATAATAACAAATGTCGCAAAAACAATAATTGAACTTAAAGTATTATTCTTAATTTTTTTATTTAATTTAAGAACAATTGGCCTTAGAAGCCATGCTACCACAAAACCAATAAAGAAAGGACTAATAACAGATATAAATTCTAATAATATTCCTAATAAATGTAATTTTTGGATAGCTATTATAGAAGCAAGAATTAAACAAGCAATAAAAACAATATATAATATTTTTAAGATTCTTTTTGTAAGTTCAATAACTTCATTTAATGCATGTTTATTAATATCTTTATCTATTTTATTTTTCATATGCATTCACATCCTTAATATAATTATACTACAGAAGTATCTAAAAAGATAATTAAAAAATGACTAATTTATTATTTAGTCATATTATTTGTCAATTCTTCAGCTTTATTCATTATATTATTCATAATTTTGTTGGCTTTTATTTTATTTTTATTTAAAATCATATAAGAAATAGGAAGGGCACTCATCATTCCTAAAGCAAAACCAACCATACCTGTTTTTTTCAATTTTTCCACCTCTATCAATATTATGGATATATAAAATTATTTTATGTATTAAATATCTCAATAATTTTTTCTTTTAAAGTAGTTAACCTACTATTACCATATTCATTATTTATTCCTTTATAGAAGGCCTTAGGATCACCAACTAGAATTAAACTTTTCTTAGCCCTACTAACACCAGTATAAAGAAGTTTATTATAAAGCATTTGCCCATATTGAAAAGTTATAGGCATAATAACATGGTCAAATTCACTACCTTGACTTTTATGAATACTTATAGCATAAGCATGCCGAATATTATTTAAATCTTTCTTTTCATAATTTACAATATTACCATCAAAATCAATAACAATTATTTCTTTTTTTCGAGGTAAATAAATAGTTTTAATATCAATAATAAAACCAATATCGCCATTAAAAACATTGTTATCTGTATCATTAACTAATTGTAATACTTTATCATTATTTTTATAAGTAATATCACCATATTCAATGCTCTTACTTGTTTCTTTATTAAAAATATCTTGTAAAATTTTATTAAGATTGTCTATTCCATTTTCCCCTTTGTATATTGGTACTAATACTTGTAAATTATTTTCATCATACCCTTTTTCTATTCCTGCCTTAATTATTGATGTAATTGTTTTAATAATATCTTCATTATTACAAGGTAAAAAATTATAATCATCTTTCTTTGTTATAAATTTTTCACTTAATTCTTTATTTTTTATTTCTCTGGCTAAATAAGGTATATAAGAATTATCACTTTGACGATATATTAAATTAAGAGGTATATAAGAAAATAAATCACTATTAATTAAATCATTTAAAACAAGACCAGGGCCAACAGCAGGAAGTTGGTTAATATCACCAACTAAAACTAGTTTAACATAACTATTAATACCTTTTAAAAGTGAGGCAAATAGTGAATTATCAATCATACTAACTTCATCAACAATAATTAATTTTTGGGGATTACGATAATTTTCATTAATGCCAAAACTATTTGTATCTTTATTCCATTTTAAAAATCTATGAATAGTGGATGCTCCTAAAGATGTTGCTAAACTCATCTTTTTACTAGCTCTTCCTGTGGGAGCTAATAGAGCAATACTTTCAATTATCCCAAGTTCATTTAAATGATTTTGTTTGATATATAATTTAACTATTGCATTAATTATTGTTGTTTTACCTGTTCCCGGTCCACCAAATATTATCGTTATATTATTATTAAGAGCATTCGTAATGGCTTTTTTTTGATCATCATTATAAGTAATATTTAATTTGTTTTCTAAAGCACTAATTTCTAAATCATAATTATTTTTAGTTATTTTTTTATTATCTATTTTTTTTAACAATTCGGCTATTTTAATTTCATCTTCATAATTATTTTGTAAATAATAACGTTCATTTTCCACTACTATTAATTGTTCTTCTTCTAATTCTTTTAAATAATTATTAAATATATCACTATCTATATGAATACTATATAAATTTCCTAATACTTCATATATTAAACTACGATCATAATAAATATCACCTTTATTAATAGATATATATTTCATCGTTTCAATTAAACAGGCCTTTACTCTTCTTTTATCTAATTTATCTTTATAATTATTTAAAAATATATTATCTAATCTTTTAAAATCTACAATATCATTTAATAAATAAATATTATTATTAATTATATCTTCTAAATCTCCTTTATATTTTAAATAAATTTTTCCAGCTTCTTCAATAGAAAAACCCATATTTTTTAATTTTAAAATTAAATCTGAACTCTTAGAATAATTAATAATGGCATCATATATTTTATCTCTTTTACTTTCATTCATTCCATCAATATTATCTAAAGCATACTTATTTTCTTTAATTATATCAATGGCTTTATTACCATAAACATCGACTATTTTTTTAGCAGTAGCTTTACCACAACCCTTAATAAATGAACTACTTAAAAACTCTACAATATCATCACTCTCACTAGGTATAATATATTCATAACTATCAAATTTAAATTGTTTTCCAAATTTCTCATGATTAATAAATTCACCATTTAAAACCGTTAAAGTTTCCATTTTCAAATCTAAAATATTACCAGTTATGGTTATTGTTTTCTTTAAAAGATTTTTATCATCACTTTTAGATACACGAAAAAGTGCTACTAAAAAACCATTAGTATCATTATAAAATATTGTACTTTTAATTTTTCCTTCAATTACGCTCATAAATTCATTATACTCTAAAGTATTTTATTTAGAAAGTGTTAATTTTATTTTTTTAAAGATTCACAAGCTTTTAAGCGCCTATCATGAAAAGAATTATGTAAATTAATAATTTTTGCATGAATATTTTGAATAACTTCTTTATAATTGCCACCTTCATGAAGCGTCAAAATTGATATAGCATAAGGATATTCAATATCTAAATTTAAACCAATATCATGATAATTAGCATCCCAACTTCCATATTTATGATAAATTTTTATAGTATCGGTATTATAACTATTACGATAATCATTACCCATTATCTCTTTTAAAAATGGCCCATATTCTTCATTTTCGGTAATAATTTTATAAGCTTCTTTTAAATAAATATTCGTATCACTTGCCGTTTGATGACCAAATTTATCAGTTCCTTGTAATATAACTTTAGCTCCTAAACTTCGACCATAATTTTGCAAATTATTAAAACCAATATAATCAATTAACATATGGTGAGCTGAATTATCAGAAACAGTTATAGCATAAGTAATTAAATCTCTTAAAGTAATTTTTTCCCCAAGTGTTCTTGTTTCCATCCCTTTACTACTTGCCTTAACATAATTTTTCGTATATGTTACAGTTTCGGTATCTAAATTAATTTCCCCATTAATGGCTTTATTAATTAAATATATCGCATCCACTATTTTTATTAAACTAGCCCCATAATATACTTTATTCTCATCATAATTATAAGAAAATCCCGTTGTTAAATCTTCATATTTTACGGAAACTCGATACTTATTATTTTCTATTAAAGTATTAATACTATTTATTTCTTCATTTAATTCAGTTGTAAGTTCTTCTTCCGCAAAGGGCTTCTTTAAACACTCATAATATAAAGTATTATCTACTTCGACTGGTTTTTCTTCGACATTTTTTTCTAATTTATCTTTAAAGTTTATTTTATTACCATCTAATAAAATAAAGGTAATAATAGCTATTATTACAATAAATGCAAAAATTTTTACCTTCTTTTTTAATCTTCTTCTCATTATACTACTCAATTCTTTCTATTTAAATTATATACTAGATTAATTAATTATACAACTTTAAAAAAAAGATACTTTTACGTATCTTAATTCAATAATTTTTGTAATTCTTCTTTTTCTTCAGCTAATTTATCTTTCTCTTTTTGAACTAATTCTTTTGGTGCTTTATTTACAAAGTTAGCATTATTTAATAAGTTTTCTCTTTTACTTATCGATAATTTTAATTCTTCAATTTGCTTTTGCTTAATTATTTTATCTTCTTCGGTAATTTCTTTTTCATAATAAATTATAGCTTCTTTATTCTTAGTTGTTACTTTAAAAGCTGTTATATTTGGTTCTTCTATTACTAGATGATCTTGCAGCTTAAGCATTTTAATAATTATTTCATCATCAAAATTAACTTTTACTTGATATTTACCAAATATATTATTTTCTTTTAAAGTATTACGATAGTTTTTTATAAATTCAATAGCTTCGTCAATATTACTTTCTTCTTCTTTAAATACTAGTTTTTTATCATAAATTGGATAAGTACTTATCATAATATTTTCTTCTTTAATTGGTAATTCTTCATAAATGGCATCAGTAACATATGGCATAAATGGATGTAACATTTTAAGTATGCATGTTAGTACATATAAAAGGGTACTTTTAGTATTTTCTTCACTACTTGTAAATTTAGCCATTTCTATATAGTTATCACAAAAATCATTCCAGATGAAACTATAAATAACCGTATTAACATTATTAAATTCAAACTTTTCCATGTATTTAGTTACATCTTTTATAGTATGATTTAATTTACTTAAAATCCATTTATCTTGCTTATTTAAATTTTCTAATTTTATTTCTTCTATTCCCGTTATATTCATTAAAACAAAACGGGAAGCATTCCAAAGTTTATTAATAAAGTTCCATGTTGATTTCAATTTTTCTTCATCAAAACGAAGATCCATTCCTAAAGATGAAGTTGTTGTTAAATAATATCTTAAAGCATCAGTTCCATATATTTCAATCATATCCATTGGATCTACCCCATTACCTAACGATTTACTCATCTTTCTACCTTGTTTATCACGAATTAAACCATGTATTAAACATTTTTCAAATGGTCTTTTGCCAGTAAAATGTAATCCTTGGAAAGTCATACGATTTACCCAGAATGGAATAATATCATAACCAGTTACCAAAACATTATTAGGATAATATCTTTGATATAATGGACTATTTTCTAAATAATCTAGGGTACTAAATGGCCATAAGGCACTAGAAAACCACGTATCAAGGACATCTGGATCTTGAACCCAACCATCACCCATGGAAGCATCTGGGGGATTAACCCCAACATATATTTCATTCCCTTTATACCAAGCAGGAATTCTATGTCCCCACCAAAGTTGACGGGAAATACACCAATCATAAGTTATTTCCATCCAATGATTCATTATTTTTTCAAAACGAGGAGGAATAAAATTTACTTTTGTATCTTTATTTTTTTGATTTTCTAAAACTTTATCGGCTAAAGGACGCATTTTTACAAACCATTGCTTTGATAAATATGGTTCAACCATAACATCTGTTCTTTCAGAGTGACCAACAGAATGGGTTATTTCTTCTACTTGAATTAATAAACCAAGTTCTTTTAAATCAGCAACTAATTTTTCCCGACATTCAAAGCGATCTAGTCCTTCATATTTGCCACAAGCACAATTCATTGTTCCATCGGGATTAATTACAACAATGCGTTCTAGATTGTGTCTATTACCAACTTCAAAGTCATTGGGATCATGGGCTGGAGTAATTTTAACCACACCTGTACCAAATTCAGGGTCAGCATGTTCATCACCAATAATAGGTATTTCTTTATTAACAATTGGTAATATAACCATTTTACCTATCAAATGCTTATATCTCTCATCATTTGGATTAACTGCAACTGCTGTATCGCCAAATAATGTTTCTGGTCTTGTTGTAGCAACCTCTAAGTAATCATCACTACCCTTTAACATATATTTAATGTGATAAAATGCTCCTTTAACATCTTTATAAATAACCTCTTCATTAGAAAGTGCTGTCATGGCTAAAGGATCCCAATTGATAATTCTTTCCCCCCGATAAATAAGCCCTTCATTATATAGTGTAACAAACACATGCTTAACTGTATCACTTAAACCCTTATCCAAAGTAAATCTTTCTTTAGTGTAATCTAAACTAAGTCCTAACTTTGCCCATTGTCTTTTAATATTATCGTGATATTCATCTTTCCATTCCCAAGCATATTTTAACCACTCTTCTCGTTCCATTTTTCTTGGATTTAACCCCATACTTTTAAGTTTAGCATCAACTTTGGCTTGCGTAGCAATACCTGCATGATCAGTTCCAGGCACCCATAATACATCATAACCTTGCATTCTTTTAAATCTTATGATTATATCTTGTATGGTTGTATCCCAAGCATGTCCTAAATGTAATTTACCTGTTACATTAGGAGGGGGAATAACAATCGAATATGGCTTTTTAGATGTATCACCACATTCAAAATAATGATGATTTAACCAATTTTCATATCTTCCTTCTTCAACTAATTTATGATTATATTTTGTATCTAACATTTTCTTCATTCCTTCCATATAAAAAAGGTAATACCAAAGGGTGAGTAATATACCCACGGTACCACCTTTATTTTTTCTCTAAATTATAACGCATTTCTGCTTTTATACTCCACTTGCAACAAATATATTCTTTTTATTATTAGTTTTCACCAACCACTAACTCTCTTAAATATACTTAAATATATTCCTCAATTTCAACGTATAAACTTATAAATTTTCTTTATTTTATCAAATTAACTAATTAATTGCAATAGTTCCTACTATATTTTCATCAACTTTAATAGTTAAATTAGATTCATCATTTACTAATTCTATTTTAGCATTAACATCAGTTAAAGGATAAGTATTTAAAAGAGTAGTATCTTTAAATATAGCTAAAACATTATTAGTCACAATGGCTATATATTCGCCACTTAATGCATAATTTGTAATAATATAATTGTTATAGTATCTTTCACCATCATATTTATATATTATATAATTATCAGCATCTTTACTTACTAAATAATTATTATTGTAATTAATGATTGGCGTACTTATACTATTAGTAATAAATACTTTTGAACTATTCATTAAATACCATTCAGCATTTTGTTTTACTATAAATATATCAGCATTCAATGTATCTTCTGTTAATTCGTTATTTTTTAAACCAATAAAATCGTATTCTATTGGAATGATTGTTCGAAAATCGTTTATTCCTTTATTATCAATTCTAACAACACCCCATTTATTTTTACTCTTAATTATATATAAATTATTACTTAGTTTAGTATTGTAAGTTTTAACACCTTCAATTTCTAAAAGCGTTCTATTCCCAACAATATCATATAAACTTGTATTATCTCCATCAGTTATAAAAGTATGAGATGAACCAGAATATTCAATTTTATCTAAATTACCATCTTTATAATAATTAATACCATATTCATCATCATCAATCATAACATTAGCCAAATCACACTTTTCTGTTTTACATTCATATTTATTTAATAATTTGTCATTATTATCATAAAACCATAAACTACCTTCATAATATAATTCATGATTAGGATTTTCTTCAACTGGTTGCTTATTAAAGTTTACAATAAATCCTACTATAGTTAGAGGTACAAATATGATTAATAACAATATTATTAATACTAATGCGTATTTTCTATTCTCCATTTTCTTCTTTGTCTTCCGTTCCTTCTTTATCTTCTTCTGTTGGTTTATTTTCTTTGTCATTTTCTTCTTTTATTTCTTTACCATTACTATCAAATTTATAAACATTTTCCCCTACTGTGATAACAAAGCCATCTGTAAAATCAACATTAAATTCATTGTTTGGAACATCAATAGATTGGCTTAAAACACTTAATAAATTATTATAGCGATAAATATTAAGTTTACCAGCGATAACTCCAGCATAATAATTGGCATATAATTTAACATAAGCAAAATCATCACTTATTTTTTCAAAATTAGTATTATATATACTATACTCATTATTATTATTTAAGAAAACATAATAGCCATTATCTTTAGTTATATTTTTATATTTAAAATCAATTAAACCTTTAATACCATCACTATTTATTTCAAGAACACCATAATTTCCAGCATTACTTCCTGTAGCTGATTTTGCAATAATATATGATAAACTAGTATAAACAGCTTTAACATCATTATTAAGTTCATTATCTTTTAATATTTTTACATCGGTATAAGTACTTCTTACTCTATTAGTTTTTAAATCATATAAATATATATTATTAGTACCATTCGATAAATTATCATAGATAAAAACATATTCATTATTATAAACACTACTATAAGATTCTCCTACTTTATAAACATAACAATTATTAAGAGTATCTTCTTTCTTATTTAAAATATTTTTATTAGTACAGCTATAAACACCAATTAAATTATTTTTACTATTATCTGAATAAAAATATAACTTACCATCAAAGTAACTAACGGTTTCATAATTACTACTTAACTCTCCTTCAAGAATATTTACTTCATATATTTCATCTTGAACATTAACATATACTTTATTATCTTTTACATTGATATTAAAAGCCGCTAATACTTCTTTTAACTTATTATTTTCATATACATTAACTTGAACCAAATTATTAATATTGCTTAATCTTAAACCATCTTCATTTAATTTATTTAAATTACTATTTAGTAAATATAAGCGATTAGCATCAACAAGGGCTATAATGTTATCATAAAAAGCAATATAATCAAACTCACTAACTAATTCATTAAATTTATAATCATATAAATTATAATTATTGGCTACTTTTCCTACTATAAAATCTTGGTTAACACTCTTAATATCAGCTTTTATATTGCTACTTAGTTTTTTACCATCAAAATCAATTATATATGAATTATTATTATCTTTAGCAAGTAAACAATTAATATCGGAATTAATTAAACCAAGATAATCATAAGAAGGTCTTATTTGATATTCATAACCCTCTTCACTAATTTTTAATAATCCAAAACGATTATTGGTATCTTCAATTATAGCTAAATTATCTTTATTATCATATACTTTAACACTTTTAATTTGAAATATACTTTCTTTATTAACTATATCATATAATAATTTATCTTCACCATCTTCAATAAAGACATATTTATTAAAGTAAATTGGAGTATTTTTAATAATTTCAGTTCCTGTTGAATCAACATTTTTTATTCTATCAAAAGTATCATTGGCATTATCTACTTTTTTAATCATACATTTCGTATCATCTTTATTAATACATTCATATGTGCCGATCTCTTTTTCTTCACTATCTAAAAATATTAATTTACCATCAGTATACTTATAATTATCTTTTTCTATTACTAAAGTTTCATTTGGTTCTTTTTCAGAATTATCTTGATTTGGATTTTTAAATAAAACGAAATAAATAATTAACCCAATTATTACTATTAATATTAATACTAATGCCACTATAATTAGTATTTTCTTTTTCTTTTCTAACTCATTCCATTTCTCTTTTAATGATTTTTTACGATATTTTTCTTCCCTTTTTTCTGTTATTGTATCATCTTTTGTTATTTCTTCTTCAGTATCTTCTTGATTATCTAAATAAACTCTTTTTTCTAAGCCATCAATCGTACCTTCAATATTATTAACTACATTTTGATAGTTTTCTTCACTAGTTAACTCAATAATTTCATCGTCAGCATTATATTCGTTCATTATATCACCCTATATTCTATTCAAAATTATATCATACTTTTATTTATATTGAAAGTTTTTATTTATATTTGACATTAAAGAAAAAAGAACCCTAGGTTCTCAATCTATATTAAACATTATATAATGTATTTTATTTTATGATAATATTATTTTTTAAAGTAATTTAAATATCCTACAAATAATATATTATAAAATATCTAGTTTGTTTTTACCAAAGGTTTCTTCTTCAGTAAGTATTCTAATTTTATTATTTTAATCTTACTTTATAAACTACCCTACAACCATTTTTATTTAACTTTATATTTAAAGCTGTAATATATTCTTGATAAGTTCTATAATCCAAATTATAGCAAGTCAGTATATTAAAGTATTTACCTTTAGATATTTTATATCCACTATAAAAATCTTCAATAGCAACATCTGATACTGATTCCTTTATTTTCTAATATAAACATAATCTTTGCTATTTTATATTGTTATTATGTTATTTTTAAAATTATAGTTATTAAAATAATTAAATTTTAATTTTTGGAATATTTTTTATAAATATTTTTTTAATCTTTAACATTTGAAAAATTATAGAATATAATAAAATTACAATAATTAATAAACAAGGATATAAATATGAGCTATAATTAAACTTAATTATATTTATTGAATAACCTAAATTATAAGATATTATTAAATTTCCTAAAATAGTTGAGGTAGTAATCATAATATAAGTAATTATAAGAGTTATTATTCCTATCGATAAAGTTTTAATAAAAAATATTTCTTTTATGATTGCATCTTTTATTCCTAAAGAATATAAAGTATTTATTTTTTCTGTATTACTCTTAAACATAAAATGAATATAAATACTTATTATTAAAATATTTACTATACTAAATAAATACCCTAAAAAAGTAAATATTGTTTTAACTTGATTAACTAATATCTTAATATTAGCAATATCTTCACTATATGCAGTTTTAAATTCAATATGTTCTTTATTAATCGAAAGCAAATTATTTAATTGTGTCTTACTAGCATTATTAATGTATATTTCTTTCACCAATTGATGACTTAAATTAATATTTTTTAGTAATTCACTATTAATCGTCGTTATATTACCAACAGAAATTACTTCCAATTCATAATTTAATTCTTTAATATTATATAAGTCATATAAATCATATGGTTGAATTTTTATTTTATCTCCTATTGTTATAGACTCATTATCGGCTAAATCCTCACCAACAATTATTTGATTTAAATTTATATTCTCGTCTTTGAGATAATTAACAGTTACATTATTGTTATATTTTAATCCTAAAGTCATATTAGTATAACTATTCTTGTTAAAATTAGATATTTCAAAAAAATTAGGATTAATGTAATATCTATATAAATATTGTAATATTAAACTTTCGTCATCAATATTAATAGTATTTTTATTTTTTATCTCTTCATCAACTAAATAAATTCCCGTTATTTTAAAACTAACATTATTAACTAAAATTTCTTTGTTTAATAAATCATTATAATTAAATACCTCTAATGCTTGATTATCAATATTGTTTACTCCCAAACGAATAATATAGTCAGCTAAAAAATTAGAAATCATGATTTCATTTGCCTCACTTGGATATCTACCTAAATAATCAAATTTATTTTCTTTTAAATCAACAAATATATTAGTATTAAAATCACTATTTCTATAAAATTTATAATATTCAGTTATATCGTTAGTATTATTAAAATTAAAAGTAAATATCTCATTATTAACTATTAGATTACTTCCATAATAATAATCATAATTTTGTATAAGGGATGAAAAATAATTCATTTCTGAAACATTAAAGCCCATCGTATAACTATTTTTATCATCATTTTTTATAATTGATATATTATTTTTATGGTTATTAACAAGAGCTTCAGCATGAGATTCATTTATGTCAAATTTAGTAAGCATTATAGAAAAGCCATAGAAAAACATTGCCATAGTCATTGTTATAACGGCTAATATAAACAAATTTCTTTTCGTATTAAAAACTTTTTTATATAATAATTTTATTAAATTATTGCTATATTCATAATTTTTTAAATCAAAGTTATTGTTTTCACTTACATCAAAGTTACTATCTTTAATTACTCCATCCACAATATCTAAAATAGTATTAGCATAATTCGTTGCACTCTTTTTATCATGACTTACGACAATTACTAATTTAGTTTTACTTATTTCTTTTAATAATTTCCATACTTCATCTGAATTCTTTTGATCTAAATTACCCGTTGGTTCATCAGCTAAAATTATTTTAGGGTTTTTTACTATGGCTCTTGCTATTACTACTCTTGCCTTTTGGCCACCCGATAATTCATCTATTTTACGATTTTTTAATTCCATAATGTCTAATTCATTTAAAATATTATTTATTTTTTCCTCATCTTTTTTATTTTGCATATCTAAGACAATTTTAATATTTTCATAAACTGTTAAATTTTCTAATAAATTAAATTCTTGAAAGACAAATCCTACTACTTCATTTCGGTAATTAGCAATTTCATCACTACTTAAATTATTTAAACATATATTATTAAAGAAAATATCTCCTTCAGTAGGATAATCTAAGCCACCAATTAAATTAAGTAATGTAGATTTGCCACTTCCACTTTTGCCAAGCAAACAAACTAATCCTGTATCTGGTAATGTTATGTTAATATTATTTAAAGCTTTAACTAATTCATATTTAGTTTCATATATTTTACTTACATTCTTTATTTTTATCATTTTAATCTTTTTCCTTTTTTATTATGTCTATTGGATTTAACTTTAAAAGTTTTTTAATTGGTAATATGGCTGAAACATATAAAATAATAAAATAAGATAATATTATACTAGGATAAAGATACCAATTTTGATAAATCAAATTAATTTTAAACCCTATTTCTTTTGATATATAATTGTTAACTAAATAAGAACCTGGTAATAGACAAATTATAACTATTATAAAAGGAATAAATGTTAACATTAATATTAATAAACTATATATTTTTATAATGTCTTTATTTTTAAAACCTAAAGATTTCATAATTCCAAAATCTTTTTTATTAGAAAACAATATAATTAAATTAATTAACAACATTAAGATGATTAAAAATACTAACATAACTATTGAGCTATATTTAGCAAATGTTGAAGTCTTATTAATTGTATCAATCATAGGATTTATTTCATCAGATAATACCGTAAATATACTATATTTATCATTATTTGTAAAATTATTTAGAAGAAAAATTAATTTATCATTATTTTTCTCTGTTATTTCTATTGTATCGACATTATTTGTATTAATAAGATAGTTTTCTAAAACATTGTTAGATACCAAAAAAGAATTGGAATGAAATTGACCATTGTCTATTGAAGAAATATAATCAACAATTTTAACCCTATATTTTTCCATATCATTAGCAAAAGAATAATCATAAGGATCAGCAATAAATAAATCAATATTTTCATTCAATATACCATTATCTTTCATATATAATAAAGCAAAATCTCTTTCTGATAATTCTGTTTGATTACTAAATTTATTCTCAAAATCGTTTTTAGATAATAAATTTAATAAATATTTATTAAGAACTATTTCATTATCATTTAATTGATATATATTATTTAAATAATATGGTATTGTCCAAGCACTACTATTATAATCAATAAACTTATATTCATTATCTACGAAAAGATAACTTTTAAACAATTCATTATTTATTGAATTATTTTGAGATATATCTAATGTATCAAAGAAATTATCATTAACATAAATAACAAAGGTTTTGTTATAAAAATATCTCAATTCTTCATCAAAAACAACAGTATCAGTGCCAAATTCATTTTTTACATATTTAACACTTTTATTCTTAAAGGTATCTATGTCATAATCTAAATCATAAATACCGGTTATTTTAAAGTATACATTAATTGTAGGATCTAATTGAATAAATATCCCATCATTAATAATTTCATCATAACTTTTTGGATAGTACTCATTTCCATTTTTGTCAATTAAACCATGTTCTATAATAAATCTTGCAAATAAATTGGAAATTAAAATTTCATTTTTACCATTAGGATAACTGCCAATATATTTTTTATCAAAATTCTCTTTTTTAACTTCTATAAATGATTTAACATAGTTCATTAATTTATTACATACTATACCATAACTTTCAGATGTTTCTTCTATTATTTTACTAGCAAATTGAATTACCATGTTTTGATAATTACCAGTTATTGTATTCTCAATTTCATATTTAATATTATTTTTATCTAAATAATTTGTTATATCGTCTATTTCATTTTTCTTAAATTGCCAACTATGGTAACCATCTACAGAATTTCTAACTAAGTGAATATTATAATCATTTTTGAAGTTAAGCTGTAATGCCTCAACATGAGATTTATTAACATCAAACTTCGTTAAATTAATTAGAAAAGAATATAAAAATAAAAATACTAAAAAAATAATACTAATTATTGAATTACGAATAATATTAGATTTGAAAATATATTTACTTACCTTAAATAAATTACTAAATTTTATTTTATCTTTTTTTATTGGATATTCTATTGCCTTTTTATCATCTAGTATATTTTTATTAGTTTTTCCATTTTCAATAAGGATTATATCATCAGCATATTTATTAGCCATATCTTCATCATGAGTAACAATTATTACTAAAAATTCTTTACTTAATTTTTTGAAAATTTTCCAAATTATTTCAGAATTTGAACTATCAAGATTACCAGTTGGTTCATCGGCTAAAATTATCTTAGGATTTTTTACAATAGCTCTAGCAATCGCTACTCTTGCTTTTTGTCCACCCGATAATTCCTTAATTTTTCTAGATTTCAAATCGTAAATATCTAGTTCTTTCATTAAGATATCAATTTTATGCTTATCTTTTCTATTTAATAATTCTAATACTATTTCTATATTTTCATAAACATTTAATTTTTCTAACAAATAATACTCTTGAAAGACAAATCCTACTACTTCATTTCGATAATTGGCTAACTCATCTTGATTCATTTCACATAAATCATTACTATTAACAATTATTTTCCCTTCAGTAGGATTATCTAATCCTCCGATTAAATTAAGTAATGTAGATTTACCACTTCCACTTTTACCGAGTAAAACATAAAGCCCTGTACTTGGAAATGACAAATTAATATTATCAGTTGCAGTAATATTCTCTGATTTACTTTTATAAATTTTACTTACATTTTTAAGTTCAATCATATACTGTACCTCCAATAATTCCACACCCAAAATATTGTAAATATATAAACATTATAACATTTTGGGTATGGAATTACCATACCCATTGATTACTTGATATTTACCAAGTTAAATTTACTACTATTCCTTTCATTTGATAATATATTGCTCTATATATCTTTTAATCCATGTCTTTATCGCAAATAATACAAAAAAGACTAAAATATACGACATAATCAGTCATTTTAGTCTTTAATTCATACATAAATATCAATAAATAATGGTTAGAAATAAACTTTATGTTTTTATACAAATTCCCATTTTTGCCTTAAATACTGGCTTCTTTGATATTCTTAATTTTTACTTTCATTGTTGAGTGCAGCTTGAGCAGCAGCAAGTCTTGCAATAGGAACTCTATATGGAGAACAAGATACATAATTCAAGCCAACTTTATGGCAGAATTCTACACTACTTGGTTCACCACCATGTTCACCACAAATACCAAGTTTGATATTTGGACGAGTTGCTCTACCTTTTTCAGCAGCCATTTTAATTAATGCACCAACACCAGTTTGATCAAGTTTAGCAAATGGATCAATTTCATAAATCTTATTTTGATAATAAGCATCTAAGAATTTACCAGCATCATCTCTTGAGAAACCAAATGTCATTTGTGTTAAGTCGTTAGTTCCAAATGAGAAGAATTCAGCTTCTTCAGCAATTTTATCAGCAGTTAATGCTGCTCTTGGAATTTCAATCATAGTACCAATATGATATTCCATATCGCTACCCTTCTCTTTCTTAACTTCTTCAGCAGTTTCAATAACTACATCTTTAACAAATTTAAGTTCTTTAACTTCACCAACTAATGGAATCATGATTTCAGGAACAATATCGTATCCATCTTCTTCTTTAACTTCAATAGCAGCTTCCATTAAAGCACGAGTTTGCATCTTAGCAATTTCTGGATAAGTAACAGCTAAACGACAACCTCTATGACCCATCATTGGGTTAAATTCATGAAGTTCACTACATTTATCTTTAATCTTTTGAACAGATACACCCATATCTTTGGCTAATGCTTCAATTTCTTCATCAGTATTAGGTAAGAATTCATGTAGAGGTGGGTCTAAATAACGTACTGTCATAGGTAGACCTTTTAATTCCTTATACATTGCTTTAAAGTCACCTTTTTGGAATGGTATTAATTCATTTAAGGCCTTTTCTCTTTCTTCTACTGTATCAGCTAAAATCATTTTTCTAATTTTAGGAATTCTTTCTTCTTCAAAGAACATGTGTTCAGTACGACATAAACCAATTCCTTCAGCACCTAATTCAACAGCTTTCTTTGTATCTCTTGGATTATCAGCATTAGTTCTAACCCTTAGTTTACGATATTTATCTGCCCAATCCATTATTCTACCAAAGTCACCAGAAATTGATGCTTCTTTAGTTTCTACATCGCCTTTATAAATTTTACCAGTATTTCCATCAATAGAAATATAGTCACCTTCATGGAATGTATATCCACCAAGTTCAAATTCTTTCTTTTCTTCATCTATTTTAATTGCACCACATCCAGCTACACAACATGTTCCCATACCACGAGCAACAACAGCAGCATGACTAGTTCTTCCACCTCTTACAGTAAGAATACCTTGACTAGCTACCATACCTTCAATATCTTCTGGTGTAGTTTCAAGTCTAACTAATACAACTCTTTCACCATTGCCACCTTTACCTTGACATTTAGCATCTTCAGCAGTAAATACAACTTTACCAGCAGCAGCACCTGGAGATGCAGGAAGTCCTTCACCAATAACTTCAGCTTTCTTTAAAGCAGCATTATCAAATGTTGGATGTAGTAATTGATCTAAGCTCTTAGCTTCAATTCTTAAAACAGCTTCTTCTGGAGTAATCATTCCTTCATCAACTAAATCACAAGCAATTTTAATTGCAGCATG
Source organism: uncultured Bacilli bacterium (assembly GCA_947632205.1). Classification (GTDB taxonomy): domain Bacteria; phylum Bacillota_I; class Bacilli_A; order RF39; family UBA660; genus SIG200. The sequence goes on along the minus strand of CANROK010000009.1, from coordinate 2,919 downwards.
AGCAGTTCTCTTACCATTTCTTGTTTGTAAGAAGTATAATTTACCATTTTCAATAGTAAATTCCATATCTTGCATATCACGATAGTGATTTTCTAATTTTTGAGCAAGTTCCATGAATTGTTTATAACAATCAGGTAAATCTTTTTCAAGTTGAGTAATAGGTTGAGGAGTTCTAACACCTGCAACTACATCTTCACCTTGAGCATTAATTAAATATTCACCATAAATACCTTTTTCACCAGTAGCAGGATTTCTTGTGAAGGCAACACCTGTTCCAGATGTTTCACCCATATTACCAAATACCATTGCTTGAATATTTACAGCAGTTCCCCAATCGCCTGGAATATCATTCATTCTACGATATACAATAGCTCTTGGATTATCCCATGAACGGAACACAGCTTTAACTGCTCCCATTAATTGTTCTTTAACGTCTTGTGGGAATTCTTCTCCATTCATATGATCACTGTATACTTTTTTGAATCTTTTAACTAATTCTTTTAAATCTTCTGTAGTCATTTCTGTATCATATGTGATACCTTTTTCACTCTTTAATTCGTCAATAATCTTTTCAAAGAAAGATTTATTAACTTCCATAACTACATCTGAGTACATTTGAATAAATCTTCGATAAGAATCATATGCAAACCTTGGATTATTTGTACTCTTTGCAAAGCCCTCAACTGATTTATCATTAAGACCTAAGTTAAGAATAGTATCCATCATACCTGGCATACTAGCTCTTGCACCACTTCTTACTGATACTAGTAAAGGAACATTTTCATCACCAAATGTTTTTCCTTCCATACCTTCAAGTTTTTTCAAAGCTTCAAGGATTTCATCAATAATTTCTTCACGAATAACCTTACCATTATTATAGTAATCTGTACATGCTTCAGTAGTAACTGTAAAACCTTGAGGAATTGGTAATCCTAAATTAGTCATTTCAGCTAAGTTAGCACCTTTACCACCAAGAAGTTCACGCATGTCTTTGTTTCCTTCGCTAAATAAATAAACATATTTTTTTGCCATAAAATGCCTCCTATCCAATATTCTAACATATATAAAAAAACATGTTTACAAAAACACGTTTTTTTGACATTTTATTGACGTTTTTTATTAGGATGACACTTCAAATATACATTACGAAGTCTTTCATTACTAACATGAGTGTATACTTCCGTCGTATTAAGTGACTCATGCCCTAGTAATTCTTGAACACTTCTTATGTCAGCCCCATTATCAAGTAAATGAGTAGCAAAAGAATGTCTTAAGGTATGCGGACTAATTTTATGTTTAATTAAATATTTTTTATTTATTTTCTTAATTATATATTCAATTGATTCTCTACTTAATTTACCACCCTTTTGATTAATAAATAGATAATCTAAATTATTAATATTAAATTCATCTCTTATTTTTAAATATTTATGTAAAATATCTCCTAAACAAGAACCATAATAAACAATTCTTTCTTTATTACCCTTACCGATAACTCTAATACTCTTATTATTTGTATCAATATCTTTTATACTCATATTAGAAGCTTCACTAACTCTTATCCCCGTTGAATATAATAGTTCAAATAAACATTTATCTCTTATATCATTATTACTATTTTTTTTAATATTAGAAAGTATCTCTTCTACTTCAACAATACTTAAATAATTAGGTAGTTTCTTTTCTACTTTAGGATTTCTAATACTTCTAAAAATATTATTATCTAATATTTTAATTTCAACTAAATAATTATAAAAACTTCTTAAACTACTTAAATGTCTTGAAATAGATTTATTAGAATATTTGATATTATCTAAATATTTTAAATATTCTATTATTTCTAATTTAGTAATATTTAAATAATTAATTTTATTATTATCTATATACTCTTTATACAATATTAAATCACTTCTATAATCTTCCATTGTAATCATAGAATAATTTAATTCTTTAACAATATATTCTAAAAATTTTTCTATTGCATCATCTATTTTCATAACCAAATTATACTACAAAAAAAAGTAAATGACTATGCAATATCATTTACTTTTTTTAAATTTCTCGTATTATCAAATGAATCTTTCTTACGCATTATAATATCATGATTCATTACAAAATATAGAGTTCTAGCCATTTCATATGGTAAACATTTTATCATTATACATATACCATATCTACTATCTACTTTTAAAAATCTATTAAATAAATCTTTAATAACTTTTTGTTTATCAACTGCATATTTTAATATATCTTTTACACTATCTCCTATAGCTGCATTTAATTTATTTATATATTCAGTTTCTATAATTTTATCAAATTTTTTATCAATAATATTATTAAATTTACCTCTTAATACATCTTTTGTTCTAAGTCCATCACTAGTTATTACATCAATTGCTTCTTCACTAGCTCTAAATTCTTTAACATTATCTAAAACTTCTTTAGTCATAACAGAATGATTATGTTTATGATTACTAATTATTCTTAATTGATCTTGATTAAAATTCTTAGTAGTCATATTAGCTTGTACGATAAAGTCTGTTAATTCTTTAGCTGTATATTTACTAGTAAATGAATCAATGCTTGCTAATGATGTATTTAAATCATAGGTTCTTTGTAAATTCATTGAGTCACTTAATTCATTTAAATCTATAACTTCATAATTACCTAGTTGATATTGAACAACTAAATTATATATTGTTTTATTATCCATTATAACACCCCACTCAAGGAATAATATTATACCATTTAAGTAAAGGATATGTCAATAATAACCTACTAAATCAGCAAAAAAGAGTAAATTATAAAAAAATTTCTTCGCAAAGATAATTTGATATAATATTACCATAAAAAGGTAGGATGTCTAAAAATATGTGTGAAGAGTTAAAAAAAGAAATTGAAGAAAATCAAAATTTAGGT
>CANROK010000008.1 GCA_947632205.1 uncultured Bacilli bacterium | reverse complement strand
TATCAAGTACCTTAAACTCTTGTATTTACTTACCAAAATAGCCATTTCTTCTATTTTTGGATTTAACCGATACCTCCGTGTCCAGCATCAACAACGATTACTTTACCCATAAGAGGTAAGCTAGCTTCAACTTTATAAGCATATAAAACTAAAACACATATAAAAAAAGTAAATAAAACAAAATAATATCTTTTCATATAATATATTTTATTTATTTACCTTAATATTTATTAAGCTTATTTTTAAATTTTATAGAATCTTTTTTGCTTTAATCTTTTATTGATTTCAATACCAATTATACCAATTAATATTAATGCAATAACTATTATGAAATTCATTCCACCCGTTTGAGGATTTTCTATTGGCTCATTAACATCATCTATAAAATTATCAATATCGCCCATAGTTAATATACCATTACACATTATACCACCTGCTCCATATAAAGCATTTGTTGTATTATCAGAAATTATTACTTTTGCTTGTGATTCAGCATTATTAATATATTCACTACTTAATTTAGAATTATAACCAATAATATTAGTTTCAACTAATTGATCTTCTATAGTAACTTTATTGTTATTTCTATCTAACCAATTATATAAGCCACCACCTAAAGCTTTTTTTGAAATATGTAAGGAAGCTGCTCCTCCCGGTAGTTTATCAGTTTTTGGTACTAATAAAACATCATAACCTCCAGCTGTAGAATTATTATAAATAGCTGCTCCATTAGTCATATAAATATATCCTTTAGCATTAGGACAAAGAGCAATACCTCCAGCATATATTCCCATATCATTTTCTCTATTATTTAAAAACATATCTTGAATGGTTGCATTATTTTTAATAATTGCATTATATATCGTAATTTTTACATTTTCACCAATATACATGCCACCACCACTGAACTCAGTATCACTTATATAATCTGGATTTAAATCTACATCAACACCGGTATTTTTATTTCTGCTTATTAATCCACCAGTAATTACTGTTTCCCCAGAATCAATATTTGTATTATAAAGAAATATTCCACCACCATTAGCAGTAGCCGTATTATCTATAATATTAGCGTTTTTAATATATAATTTTGTATCTGAAGCATATATTCCGCCACCGCGAACAGCAGTATTGTCTTCAATAATTACATCACCATCAAGTGTTACTATTGAATTTTGATAAGCAAATATTCCGCCACCACGATGGCTAACTGAATTTTTAACTCCTGTTTGAGTTTTATTTCCTTGAATTAATGCCTTTGTAATTGTTGCTTCAGTATTCTCAAGCCAAATTGCACCACCATCTAAAGTAGTAACTGAATTATCTTTGAAAGTACCACCAGTCATTGTCATTTTACCATTTAAAATACCAATACCACCAGCTTTATCATAAGCACTATTTTCACTAATTAATACTTCATCTTTAATACTGATGTTACCATCAATTATGAATATTCCACCACCATAGCCAGATGATTTATTATTATTTATTTTTACATTTCCACTTAATTCAATTTTTGAATTTTCTGTGGCATAAATTCCTGCTCCTGCTACAGATTCATTATTTGAGATCTCGCCACCAGATATTTTTAATTCAGAACTCACAATAGAAAAAGCTCCTCCTCCAGCTTCAGCTGAATTTTTTTCTATTTTACCACCAGTCATATTAATTTTACTATTTGTAGCTCTAACAGCACCACCAAACCATATACTAGCTCTATTTTCTAATATAGTTCCATCATTTATATTTAAAGTAGAATTATCAACATACACTAATGCAACTTTAGGATATTCACCTTGACCATTTAATATAATATTTTCTAGTGTCAAAACTGAATTATTTATGACTCTTAATCCCCAATCATTATCATTTATATCATCATTATTAATACCCCAAGTAAGTGTTACAGCATCTTGAGCAGATTTAATTACAACATTATTTCCTTTAGATAACTCAGCTCTATTATTTATTGTCATACTATCTTTAATATAAATTATACCATCATCTGTATTTAATAATTCAATTGCTTTTTTAATTGTTTGAACTGGTTCATCACTTGTTCCGTTATTACTATCTATTCCACTATTAGATACATATATTTCTTTAGTTTCTGCAAATACTATAGATGGTTTAATAAAAATAAATAAACCAAAGAATATTGTAATTATTAAAAATATATTTTTCTTCATATAATAATACCCTTTCTTTATCTTTATACTATAACTATATTCTAATATATAATTACTAAAAATGTAAATATAAACTTAAATATTTTATCTAATTTTAATTGCATCACTTAAGCAAATATGATGTAATTAAAAAACTACCAAGTTTTATTTTTTGTTAATAACTTGATAGTTTTCAACAATGGTATCTCTATCTACTTATTAAATAATTCGGCATGTGAACCAATTATTGTATTATTCTTCATTTAAAATATCTTCAAACATTTTGTCAACATCATGATATTTTTATATTTTTCAGGATGTTCTTCCATATAATCTAATTCTTTTAAAGCATATGCAAATTCTTTGGATGGTTGTTGCTTTAGTTCTATTTTATCTTTATTACTAGTTTTTTAATGCCTCAGCAAATTTTAATTTACTCATATCTTTTTTCATTAATTATTTCCTATCCATTTATATTCAGTAAATCTACCACCAGAAATTTTTTCAATATTATTTTCTTTCAATAAATTATTTAGAGCTCTTTCTATTGTTGTTTCACTTATGTCAGGACATCTCTCAATCAAATATGCTTTACTTATTGGTGAGACATTTTCTTTAAAGATAATAGAAATTCTTTCTTTGGCATTCATTTTTTTATTAGTTATATATTCTACTCTTGAAGTAAATTCTTTATATGCTTTTAAAATAATACCAAGATAATATTCCACAAAATAAGAATAATCATTTTTATTATTATGCCAATTTATTGAACTTTTTTCTAATGAATCATAGTAAGTTTCTTTTGTTTCTTCAATTATTTTTTCAATACTAATATATTTACCTATAATATATCCTGATTGATGCAACAATAAAAGAGTTAATAATCTACTCATTCTTCCATTACCATCATTAAATGGATGAATAGAAACAAAATCAAATATAAAAACAGGAATTATTAATAATGGATCTATCTCTCCTTTAGTTATAATTTCATTATAACTATTACATAACATTTCAATCGCTACAGGTGTTTCCACAGGTGATAATGGCATAAATCTTATTTTTTTAGTACCATCTTCAAGTGTTTCTTCAATATAATTTTGAGAATTTTTAAATTTACCACCATAAGTCATTCCTGAATATTTATATAAATCACGATGCAATTGTAAAATAATATTAGGATTAATATCAATATAATCATAATTATCATGAATTGTATTTAATACATCTCTATAACCTGCTATTTCTTCTTCATTTCTATTCTTTGGTTTTACCTTATTATTGACAATTTTATTAATTCTTTCATCAGTGGTATAAATTCCTTCAATTTTATTCGAAGAACTTGTACTTTGCATTTTAGCAATTGACAATAAATTAGAAAGAATATCAGGTTTTGCTTCAATATATAATTCTTGTTTTCCTTTATATTCATGAATACTAGATAATAGATTCACAATATTATTATTCATTAAAGATTGAGATTCTTTAATTAAATCAAACTTTCGCATTTGCATCATCTTCTTTCATTTGCGCCATTATAGCACAAAATGATGCAATTGACAATATATGTGATGCAATTAAAAAACTGCCAAGTTTATTTTTTGTTAATAACTCGATAGTTTTCAACAATAGTATCAAAGTTTATTGCACAATTAGCAGGTGATGGTGAATATAAGTAAGTTGCTTTTATCTTTGTTTTAGGATAAATATATTTATTATATAATTCATAGGCCTTTTTACCAGTTGTATATATTTCTTTAATATTTGATTCTTTTATAATTTTTTTAATATTATTAACTTTAATATTTTTAATTGATGTATCACTAGAATTATTTATTTCACAAGATGCTATCACATCCCATAAAGCAATGTGATTACTTTTTAAAAAATCTTTTTTATCTACTATTTTAGTATTATAAACTTTTTCTAATATTCTCCAAAATCTATTTTGAGGATGCATATAATAGAACCCTTCTTCCCTTGATTTAACTGATGGAAAAGATCCTAATATTAATATTTCACTATCTTTATCATAAAATGGTGGAAAAGAATGATTAACTCTACTCATAATTATTTTTCTCTTTTTAAACCATAATCTTTAGTTTTATTAAAGATACTTTTTGCATATTCATAATCAGGTATAGAAATACCTACATAATAATTTATTTTTACAAAATGTTCTTGTTGAGAAGGAAGCATTCGATTTTCATCATCCAATATAACATAATTGTCCACTTCTGGATGATTATCTAAATATGCTTGAATTTCGTCTCCTCTTGTTAATTTAAAATCTTCTCTATATGGTGTTGTATCAATTACTTCAATCGTATCAATTAAGCCAGAATTTACTAGCAATTCTTTTAAATAATCTATTCCTAATACTTTCCAAGTAGATGATATTACAATCTTAACATTATTTTCTATACATAATTTGTTTAATAACATTATGGCTTGACGATTATACAATTTCTTATCAGTTGGAAAAGCAAGTCCATAATAAAAGCCATCTTTTTTTGTTTTACCATTTATTAAATCAAATGGTTCTGTGTCTAAAAGTGGAGTGTTAACAACTCCATCAATATCTAAAAATACTATATTCATAAAACCTCTCTTTAATATAGATTAAATTTAATCATTCTATTTATAATATCTCACTATGACTTCCCGTATCAATTAATAAAAGCAATAACTCGTTATCGTTGTATTGATAAATTAATATCCAATCTGGCCTTATATGGCACTCGAAACAATTTCTATATTTCTTATCATCTATTAGTTTATGATTTCTATATTTTCGGTCTAATTTTTCTTTAAATGCAAGTTTATAGATAACATCTTTTAATTCATCGATATTTTTTCCTTGTTTTAGAATTTTTTTTAAACTTTTTTAAATTTTGCAGAGTAAACTACATCATACTTATAACTAATCATCTGACAATAAACTCTCTTTCAAGTCATTCCAATTATTATATCTAGGATATTTCTCAGGATTATTAATCATTTCGTCTACTTCTTTTAATGCTTCTAATAGTTCTTTACTAGGTGTTGGATTTACCACTTCAAAAGGAACTCCCTTTTGTTTAATTACTTGTTTTAAAGTCATATTTATTAAAGTAGTCATATTTAATCCTAAATCTTTTAATATAGCTGTTGCTTCTTCTTTATCTTTTGGATCAACATGTACACTAATAATACTATTTGTTAAAGCTTCCATAGATTTCACCTCACTTTTATATAAAATATAATACCATGTTTGCAAGCAAAAATCAATCTATTATATATATACTAGATATATATTATTTATATGCTAAATAGTTTATATTATACTTTTAACCAAAATAAAACCTCGTAATATGTACGAGGTAAAATGAATACTGTTTTTTAACGTTTACTAAATTGTGGAGCACGACGTGCTTTTCTTAAACCATACTTCTTACGTTCTTTAACTCTTGGATCTCTAGTAACAAAACCATTAGTTTTTAAGATATGTCTATAACTATCTTCTCTAGTTTGATCAGTATTAGCATCAAATTTTAATAATGCTCTTGCAATAGCTAATCTAATTGCTCCAGCTTGTCCACTAAAGCCACCACCACTTACATTAACTGTAATATCAAATCTATTTTCGTTATTTGTTATTACTAATGGTTGTTTTAAATCCATAACTAATGTTGCAAATGGCATGTAATCATTTACATCTTTACCATTAACAGTAATATTACCAGTACCACCTACTAAAGTAACACGTGCTACTGATTGTTTTCTTCTTCCTGTTGCAGTCCAAACTTGTTTATTTGCCATATGTCCTCCTAATCAATTTCTACAGCTACTGGTTTTTGAGCTTCGTGTTTATGATTTGCATCTCTATAAACAAATAATTTCTTACCCATAGCTCTTCCTAAACTATTATGTGGAAGCATTCCTTTAATTGCTCTTTCAAGCATTTCTTCAGGATAACTTTCAATCATAGTTTTAGCATCTCTTTCTCTTAATCCTCCTGGATATCCAGAATGGTTATAATATTTCTTATCAGTTAACTTTTTACCAGTTAATCTAACTTTAGATGCATTAATGATAATAACATAATCTCCACAGTCAACATATGGAGTATAAGTTGGTTTATGTTTACCACGTAATATATGTGCAGCTTTAGATGCAACACGACCTAAAATTTGATCTTCTGCATCAATTACATACCAACATCTTTCAACAGTTTCTTTTGTTTGCATAAATGTTTTCATATTTAAATCCTTCCATTATGTTATTTATTTTTGCTTTCCCAGGGCATAATAAACTCCATAAATAAAATGTACCATATTAAATTATATGGAAAAAGTGCCATCTTGTCAATCAAAATCGCACTTTTTCTTGGTAAAATTCATATAAAACCGACTATCTTATTCTACCTTTTCCTAAAAATTGTTTATAAATACTATTACTTAATACACTTTTATCAATTTCTCTAATTACTTTAGTAGATAAAATAACAAAATTATTATTCAAATCTTCATTGAATATTAAAAAATATTTAGAATCAAATTCCGCTAAAGTAATATATGATGATTGATATAATAATAAAATTTCACATCCATCTAATGATTTAGCTATTTTACCAATAAAATTGGATTCATTTAAATAATCAGATAGCTTTATAAATTCCAATTCTATATCCTTAGCCAAACAATCACATTCCATATGCTCTTTAGAATTTTCTAAAGTTACAAAATATTCGTTAATGGGATTTATAAGCCAAAAACCATGTATAAAAGTTTTATTATTTAATATTGTTAATATATTATTTTTAGGTATATAAATTTCTCCAACTACAAAATTAATAATATAGCTCATTATTTATTCCTCATTTACTTGTTTTTTTCTTTCTAATTTTTGATTATAATCCCCAATTAAATGATTACTTAAATATTTTAATCTTTCAGAAATAACATATAAAGCTTCTTTACATTCATGAATTTCTTTTAAAGCATTATAGATACTATCTAATTCATCATCTTCATGCGCTAACATTTTTATTTCCAAACTATTAATAAAATCATTCAAAGATTCTACAGCATTATTTTGAATATTTTCATCTATTAATAAAAGTCCATTATAATGAAGTACTGATAACAAAGTTTCATAAACTTTTTTATCAGCAATTTGCTTCTTTAATGTATTAGAATCTAATTTCAAAATATCACCAATATAATTTAAATTAATCTTTTTTAAATAATAAAATAAATTAATAGGTAAATTTAAACATTCTAATTTACACTCTAAAACGGAATATAATAAAAAACGATATTTATTTTTTATATTTTCTTGTTCTTTATTTTTTAATTCTAAAGCATTATCAACTTTTCCTTTATATTCTAAAATACTATCATAAACATCTTTTGTTATTTTCGAACTATCTTCCGAAATATTAATGTATCCTAAACTATGAACTTTATTAATTATTTCTCCATATGATTTTATACCCATACCTGACAAAGCACTTAATTTTTTTAGTGGTGTAATTAGAATATCTCCGAGTGTTTCTATACCATTTCTCATTAAAGCATTATATGCTCTAGTGCTTAAACCAAGCATGCCAACACCTATATCTAAATCTAACATATTATTCCCCCTAAATAGCGAGTTAAATTATATCATTATCTTTACATGATGTCAAATATTCTCTTGCTTCTTTATATAATAAGGGCATTATTTTCTTTAATAATTCTATATTAGATACTTCTTTTAATTCATCTTTATTTTCGTATAAAAAAAGTACATTATTAAAATTATTTATATCGGCTAAATAATAATAATTAATATTTTCATAATTTATTTTACTAACTATTATATATTCATTATTATCATCTAATTTAACAATATCATTTATTTTCATATAACCCTCTCTAATAAGTAACTTTCATTAAATAAAGTCCACTGGGACTAGCAGTAGGTAATCTTTTCGTAAAATCCTTGGTATCTAGCATTGCTTTTATTACTTCTTCATTAATTTTACCTTTCCCTAAATGAATTAACGCTCCCACTAAATTACGAACCATATAACGATAAAAGGCATATCCTGTAAATTTAAAATAGATAACTCCATTAAATTTATATATCTTTATATTAGTAATAGTAGTTTCATAATTATCCTTAAATCCTCCCACAAAATTGCGAAAATCATGATGACCTAAAAATAATTTACTAGCTTTTTGCATATTTTTTAAATTTAATTTACTTTTACATACTCCATAATAATTACTATTTTTATTACCTTTAGTATCTAATTTATATAGATATGTTTTAGTTTTTACACTATGTCTTGCATGAAAGTTATCATCTACAACTTTTACTTTATGAATAGTTATATCTTTTAATTCTTTATTCATTATCTTTTTTAAATTAGGGATTAATCTAGGACATTCAAAGTGAATAACTTGACCTTTAGCATGAACTAAAGCATCAGTTCTGCCAGATCCTTTTATTATAATTTCTGTATTATATATCTTACTTAATTCTTTTTCTACTTCACCTTGAATGCTTCTTACATTATTTTGTCTTTGAAAGCCATTAAATTTAGACCCATCATAAGATATAACTAACATAACTTTCATGATACACTCCGATAAATATCTTTAATAAGTTCATATATTTCTATATTATTTTCTAATTTCTTTCCATTTTTATTAACATATTTAATAAATTCTATTATTTTAGGACATTTAACATATTTATATAAATTATCATCATAATAATCCTCTGTTTCATACAATATACTTTTATTTTGCATTACAATAATCTTTTTCGTTAAGTTAAAGAAAGTATTTATATTATTATCAATAACTACTATTTTTTTATTATCTTCTTTATTTAACTTTATTAATAATTTTTTTATAGTATCTAATTCTTTACTATTTAAAGTATTAGATAAATTACCAATTATAATTATATCTTTATTAAGTTTACTAGCTAAATCTAGTTTAGTTAAATCATTCATTGATAAATCTTTTAATTTAGTATTAATTATGTTATTACTTAAACCAACTTCTTTTAGATTATTCTCTAAATTATTAATATTAAGTTCTAATACAGTATCATTTAAATTTAATTTATGTTGATAACTACTAACCACACCAATTATACCATGATTATTTACAAGATCTTTTATTTCCATAAAGCATTCACCAAACTCTCTTTATCTAAATAAATTTTATTTATTAATCCATAATCTTCTAAAAGTAAAGATAATTCAACCATAAATGGTAAAGAAATGCCTAACTTTTTGAATACTTTTTCATTCTGTAAAACATCAATTGTATTACCCTCTATTTCAATATTATTTTCATTATATACAATTAAATAAGATGTATATAATGAAAGTTCTGAATTATTAGTAATATTAATAAAAGATACTCCATTACTTTTTAAATATTTAAATAATTCTTTTACTTCTTCTTCATCTAAATTATTTAAAACATTAAAAAATATTATTTTTTTTAATTCTACTAATCTATCTTTATTAAAATTATTATCTATAACTGTATAATCTAAATAATTATTAAAAATATCTTTATTAATACTATTACTTAATATAGTAACATCTGTTTTTATAATATCCCTCCTTATTATTCATATATTTATCTTTTAATTTTCTAATAGTTCGAAAATGATGATTAACTCCTGATTTACCTACTTTATAATCCGTTTCTAAACTTATAATATCTGCTAATTCTTGTAAAGAAACATCGGGATATTTTTTACGATAACTAATAACTAACAATACTTTTTCATCCAATAACTTTGTTAAATCATTTTTTTCTAAATATTCAATATCCTCTAATTGATTTAATCCACTTTTGATACTTTTTTCTTGATTAGCAAGTTCACAATTATTAAGACGATTAACCATATTTTTATGATCACGATAAATTCTTGTATCTTCAAATTCAAATAACGAATTAACTGCCCTAAACATTTTTATTAAATCACTTATACTTTCCCCCATTTTTATATAAGTTACAAATTTATAACCTCTTTCAATAACTTTAGCATTTAAATTAAAGTAATTTAATAATTTACTTATAAATTTTGCGTCACTTTCATTATCTAAAATAAACTCTAAATGATAACCACTAGTTTTAGGATTAGAAACATTACCAACTCCTAAAAAAGCCCCTTTTAAATAGGCAACTTTTTCTTCATCACTATCTAGTAAAGGTTTACTTTTAATAAATTCTTTAATATAATCAACTTTATCATGAATTTCCAATATATATATTTGTTTTACATGAAATCTTTTTTGAATACGAACTGTAATTTTAGGAAGAACTCCAAATGTTTTTTTTAATATTACATATATAAATCTTGTTACAGCAGCATTTTCTAATGTTATAGTGATAGTTTGTTTAATTTGGGAATTATATCTTAAAAAGCCATCAATAATACTTTTATCTTCAATATCATTATTAGGAATTTTACTTATTTCTTCTTTTAATCTAGTTGTGAAGGTCATTCTTTTCACCTTCCATCAAATACGAAAATATTAAATAGGCAACTTTAAGTGAATCATGACGATATACATTATCTTCTATTTTAAATAAACGATCTTGAATAACATACTTTTTCATTTTTAAAAGTTCTTCAATATCTAATATAACTTGATCTTTTTGTTCCTTTTTAGAATATTTTTTTACTAAATTAGAATTCATTTTAACGTTATTGGCTATAACTACATCAATAGAATTTTTGCCTAAATATTTTTCAATTAATTTAATATGATCACTAACTTTAAAATCATCTGTTTCTCCCGGTTGTGTAAATAAATTGTTTACATACATTATTTTACCTTTACTATTTAAAATAGCATTGTTTAATTTCTTATTTAATAGATGAGGAATAATACTAGTCATTAAACTTCCACAAGAAAGAATAATTAAATCAGCTTTTTTAACAGCTTCAATAACTTTAGGATTTACTTCAATCTCTTTAGAATAAAATATTTTTTCTTTTTCTTTGTTGGATTGAGTTATTTGGGCTTCCCCAACTAATTTTTTACCATCAATTGTATAAGCCATCAAATCCACATTATCTTCCGTTAAAGGTAATACTTTTCCTTTTACATCTAATAATTTCTCAAAAGTTGGAATAGCATTACTAAAATTACCTTTTAAATCAAGTAAAGCAGTTAAAATTAAATTTTTTAAGGAATGATTACCTAATGTCTTAGATTTTTTAAACCGATAATTCATTAATTCTTTTATTTCTTGATCACTATTAGACAATTCTAATAATACTTTCGATATATCGCCAACTGCAGGTATATTATATTCTTTTCTTAATCTCCCTGTACTTTTACCATTATCAGACATAGATACAATGGCTGTTATATCAACAGGAAATAATTTTAAACCTTTTAATAATTGGGAAAGCCCGCTTCCACCACCAAAAATTACAATTTTTTTCATAATTCATCACATTTATATTTTAACATTTACTTATATAAAAAGAAAGCCCAAAAGCTTTCTAATATCTACTATAAAACCATTGATATAAGCCAGGATATCCAGGTGGTTCAATTAAATATGAATTAAATTTACTAAGTGGTTTATCTTTACCAAAGTGATATCCCGAAGATAAACCATAGTGTAAGTGAGCACCAGTAGTACAAGTATCATAACCACCATTCTTTTTAGCAGTTGAGCCACCACCAGAAAGGCCTACAACGGTATTGATATCTACTTTATCTCCTACTTTAACATTTATTCTTAATAAATGCATAAATACATAAGTGTATGGCTTACCATTAACATAAGTCCAAATATAAACCATGTTTCCACCACATTTAGATTTTTCAACAATGGCTCCAACTTGACCTGCCGCCGTAGCATATACTTTAGTTCCCTCAGCAGTCGCAATATCTATTCCATTATGATTTTTCCAGACATGTTGAGTTGGATGGAATCTTAAACCAAATAAACTTGTTATTCTTCCTTTACTAATCGGTTTAACCCAGCCATTATTATTAGCAATATCAACACAAGCTAGTAACTCTTGATCATCTTTACAACCTAAATCTTCATAATATTTAATTACATTTTTAGCATTTTTTATTTCATCATCAATGGATACACCACCTAAAACAAGTTCAGAATACTCATCACCAAGTTCTTCAATTGCTTCTTCATATTTAACAATTTTATTATCTAATTCAACTTGATATTTATCTAATTCTTTAGTCATTTTATTATTATCTGATATAAGTAATTCAAGTTCACTTAATTGTTCGTTATTGTATTCAGTAAGTTGTTTTACTGCATCAATGCGCATAATGAGTTCTGTCATTGTTGATGCTCCCGTAATATATTCTATATAAATATTATCACTTTCAAGCATTTGATATAAAACTAATAATTTTTCACTTTCTTCTTTCTTTTTCGTAAGTTCTTCATTAGTATTTTTTAATTCTACTTGCAATGTTTCAACTTGCTTCTTAGTTTTAAATAATTCTAACTCAGCATTCTCCATATCACTTTTATTTTTTTCTATTTCTGCTTTCGTTTTACTTTTCTTATTATCATTTTCCTTTTTCTTATTTTGCAAAGAAGTTAATTGATTTTTTAAATCTCTTAAAGTTTCACCTTTTTTTATTTCGGCTTTAGTAGTTGGAATAGTAAAAATAATTAAACAACATAAACAAATTACAAATAATTTTATATAATTTTTCATACTTTTAAATACTTTCTAACTGCTCTTAAACTACCAATCATACCAATAAGTGCACCTAAAAGAGCAATAATTCCTGAAATATAGAACACATAATTATATGGACTAATTAATTTAATAATATCAGTTATAATATGACCATTTAATTTTTCATAAGCAATTATATAACCATATATAGTAATTATGATAGGAATAACTGAACCAAGTAAGCCAATAATAAATCCCTCAAATACAAATGGTAATTTAATAGCTATATTACTACTTCCTACCAATCTCATAATTTCAATTTCATTTCTTCTTGAATATATAGTTAATTTAATAGTATTAGTAATTAGAAAAGCTGTTACAAATACTAATGCCACCAAAACTATTAGGGTTGTTTTTTCAACGACATCAAATACTGATACTATAGTATTAACAGTATCTTCCCCATAATTTGCACTATCAATTAATTCAAGTTTTCTAATTTCATTAGTTATATTTTCCAAACTTTTAGTATCTTTAACAGTTACTATAAAAGAATCAAGCAAAGGATTATCTTCATAATTTTCAAAGACATTGCCAATAGCAGCATTATATTCGCTCATTTCTAATTTCCAAGCATTTTTACTTTTATATTCTACTTTTTCAACATTTTTAATATTTTCAATTTTTCTTTGTAATTCCGTAGCATCATATTCTGTTGCACTTTTATCCAAATAAACAACTATTGTAAGTTCACTTTTTAAACTTTTAGTAGCATTATTAATATTACCTGCAATAATTAATGATATTGATACAACTAAAAGAGTTATTGTCGCACATAATATTGAAGCCATACTTAAACTAAAATTTCGAAAAACACTTTTAAAAGAATCTCTTATACTTCTGCCAATAATTCTAAACATTTTCATGTGACTTATAACTTCCTTTCAAGTAATCGCCGGTTAATACACCATGCTCTATTAATAAAACTCTTTTCTTCATTCTATTAACTATTTCTTTATCATGTGTTGCCATAATAACAGTTGTTTTTAACTCTTTATTAATATTACTTATAACTTTCATAATATCTTTACTTGTTTCAGGATCTAAGTTTCCAGTTGGTTCATCACATATTAATAATTTTGGCTCATTAACTATTGCTCTTGCAATACAAACTCTTTGTTGTTCACCACCAGATAATTGATGAGGAAAACTTCTCGTTTTATCTTTTAATCCAACTATTTCAATTGCTTTCATAACCTTTGGTTTAATGTCTTTAGCTTTAAGTCCTAAACATTCTAGGGCAAAAGCTACATTTTCATAAACTGTAAGTTTAGGTAATAATTTAAAATCTTGAAAAACTACTCCAATTTTTCTTCTTAATTTATAAACCTTACGATTTCTAAGTTTAGCAACGTTAACACCACCAACCATTACACTACCATCAGTTGGTTTTTCTTCTCGATATAGCATTTTGATAAAGGTACTTTTTCCTGATGCTGTATGTCCAATGACAAAAACAAATTCACCTTTCTCAATTTCCACATTAATATCTGCCAGTGCAGTAACACCCGTTGAATAGGTTTTATTTACATTTTTAAATTCAATAAACTTCATACTCATACTCCTATTAAATTATATCAAATTATCTTCAATTACATAAATGGTAAATTTGACCTTTTTACACCTCCTTGTACTTGATAACAATCACTTATTACAAAGAAAGCTTGAGGATCAATTTCTAAAATTCGTTCTTTAAATAAATTAATATCTCTATTTCTAATAACACTCATTATCATTGCGCCATGTAAGTGGGAATAACCACCAACGGTTGGAAATATAGTAAAACCAGCTTTAAATTCATTTTCAATTAAATGTCTTATTTTTTTAGCTTCTCTTGTATAAATCATAAAATTTTTACTATCAGACATTCCAATTAAAATTTTATCAACAAATAAAGAACCTATAACAGTAATAATAATAGCATACACTGCATTTTCTACTCCAAATACAAAGGCACCACTAATAATTATTAAAGTATTAATAAATAAAACACCTTGACCTTCGCTTGTATGGAAAAATTTACAACCTAATCTTACTAAAACATCACTACCACCTGTTGAATATCCAAACTTATAAACTAAACCATTACTAAAGCCATATAATAAACCAGCCAGTACTACTGTAACTAATATTTCATGAAAAGATAAATATATTAGTAACACATCAGCAATTGGCTTGGTAAAAGTTATAAATATTGGATATAAAAATGTCCCTATTACAATTCTTTTTGTCTCATCTTTACCTAACCAAATATAACTAGCAATAAGTAAAATAAAACTAGATATGTAAATAAATAATTGAGCATCTAACCCCGTTATTTTTTGAATAACCATTCCAAGGCCAGTCATACCACCAACAACTAAATTATTTGGCTTATAAAAAAGATTGTAGCATAAAGCTAAGCCAAACGTTCCAAATACAAATGAAATGCCAGTTACTATTAAATCAATTTTATCTTTACTTAACTTTATTTTTTTCATACTAACCAACCTATTATAATTCTACCAAAATATCAAGTTAAAGTCCATAACCTATATAATATTTTCATTTATATTTCATATATTTAAATTGAGGTGAATAATTAAAATGAATGGTAATTATTATCAAAATCCCACTTTTCCCACTATGGAAATGCCAATAAATACCCCTTCTAGTCCTCCTGGCAATATATCTAGTCAAAGTCAAATGCCTATGGAACAAAGTTATATCGAAAATATATTAAGATTAAACAAAGGAAAAAGGGTTAATGCTTATGTATCTTACCCAGATAGTAGTGAATGGCAAAACAAAATTTATTCAGGAATTATTGAAGAAGCTGGTAGAGATCATTTAATTTTAAGTGATCCAGTTAATGGCAATTGGTATTTAATTAGAATGATTTATCTAGATTATGTTGAATTTATGGAAAGAATAAATTACTCACATGATTTTTCAGAAAAAAACTTTTAAACTAAAGGAAAAAACTTTAGTTTTTTTCAAAAAAATTGAGAGATACATAAGTATCTCTCATAGGTTAAGTTTCGTCTATTTTAACGTCTTCGTTGACGATTTTTTTATTTATAACAAAATACTTTTGTTATGTCTTCTATAGTTAATGTTGTATACCCTGATGGACAAGAATCTACACTACATGGCAAACTTGTACAGCATCCTGGCGATCCACATGTTTTTCCATTTGAGCATTCATATACTGTCGATCCGCCATAAATACCACACTCACAAGCATAAACATAAGATCCACAAGACCTCAAATATTCAGGTGGACAATCGATTTGAGGGTCCGTACCTATAGGTGGACATGTATCACTATATGTACCTGAACTATAAGACCAACGTTTGTTTCCATAATCACATTCACAACTTGCAGTTGTAATGTTACATCTTTCTATTCCTCCTTCAATATAACTGTTTGTTTGTTCACAAGCGTGTACGTATGCTTGGTACATTTCTAATTGACATGTTCCTGTTATTCCACTACTATTCATAACATATCCATAATATGTTCCTGTTGATAATTCATTTACTCGAGTTTGGCTATTGTAATCTGGTGTTTTTGAATCTTTTACAATTCCATATGAGGTTGAATTTTCGCTTTTATTTAATACTACTCCACTCGAGTCTACTATCAATGTACATGTTGGGGCTGGTTGATCATCTACTACATCTAATATATATGGATTAGTTTTTTCACCTGTACCACTTTTTATTGTTGTATCTTTAGTTACATAGAATACGGGACGAACTATAACAAAGTCATTTAACCCAGTATTACTACTAAAACTTCCATTAGATGTGATTGCATAAACTGGAAAATAAGAATCATACATTTTATTACCACGTGATAAGAGTCCTTCTCCTCTATCATTAGAAGTAATATCATTATATCCATCTTTTTGAAAAAATATCCAAGCTTTTTTTGCATTTGTATAACTTCCCGGATTGCCTGCATCATTTGAATTGGTTTTATATGCATATAAATAATCATGAATATACATTAATCCTATTTTGGCTTTTGGAGATGTTTCTAATATAGTATCACTTGTTGTAAAAGCATTTTCTATTTCATATAATTCATTTCCATTGTAACTCGATCTAGTTATATCACCATATTTCCAATTATAATTTTCTATTTTATCTAACCACACACTTCCATTTGTAAGATATTCATAGTAACTATTCCCTATAAAGATGTTGGTATCTCCAGAAGTTCCAGAAGTTAATCCATTACTAATTCCATTTAATCTTTTATATATCATACTATCTGGCCACGTACACTTCTCTCCATTTGACCCACAATCTTTAGTTTCATATTTATCATTCCATTGAAAACTCATTACATTATTTTCTTTAACAGCAGTTTCTTTTATTAATTTTAATTGTCCTTCTGGTGTTACTCCTATTATTCTGTACATATATTTGTCAACGTTATTTGTACAAGTTTTTTGATCAGTTGTTCCAAAACATATCCAGTTCTTAACACCATCCGTTCCTTGATAACGATACATTCCTCCAACTTCACATTTACTTACTTGGTCTTTATCTTGAAGTTGTGTTCCCACTGGTCCTTTACATTTATCAAAATATATTTCACAATAAGCAGTATTTTTTCCACTTATAGTTACTGTTCCATTTTGATAGGTTATAGTTGGTTTTATTTGTTTATCTTCTAAACTAGTACAATTAGTTCTATCATTATTTATCAAATAATCTCCAACCGGAAATGCTCCATTTGTATCTTCTTTATAATTTCCATCATCTTGTTCAATCCAAAATACTAATTTATTATTTTTATTTGTTTTCTCTTTTATCTCTTCAATATTTTTTCCTTCATAATTTTTATGTGTACTTATTGAAGTCACTATACATATTACCATTATTACTAATATTATCATCTTTCTATTCTTCATAACTTAACCCTACCTTATATATATTTTAATTATACAATACCCCCCCCGAAAATCAATATTGCTTACTCTTTTATTTTGCAATATAATAGAATTAGGGTGTTAATAATGAAAAAAAGTGGATTTATGGAAGGGGCAATTATTGCTACATTTGCCATATTTTTATCAAAATTTTTAGGTATAATATATGCTATACCATTTAATGCTTTAGTTGGAGATAAAGGCGGAGCATTATATGGTTATGCTTATCAAATATATAATTTATTTTTAGTTATATCTACAGCAGGTATACCTCTTGCTATAAGTAAACTTACCAGTGAATATAATGCTTTAAATAAAAATGTTGAAAAAGAATATATGTTTAAAGTAGCTAAAAAAGTATTAACAATTATATCAATTATTTTATTTTTAGCATTATTTATCTTTGCGAAAGAGATTGCTTTATTTATAAAAGGAGATATGCTTGAAGGTAATACTATTGCTGATATTACTTTTGTACTGAGATGTGTATCCTTTGCTATTTTAGTAGTGCCAATATTATCAATTAGTCGAGGATACTTACAAGGACATGGTTATATAAGTGCCCCTTCTTTAAGTCAAGTAATTGAACAATTAGTTAGAGTTGCTGTTATTCTAGGTGGTAGTTTTTTAACTCTTAAAGTATTTCATTTAAGTTTAAAAACGGCAATTGGTATTTCTGTATTTGGTGCTACTGCTGGTGCTTTAATTGCTTATTTATATCTGGCTAATAAATTATTAAAAGTAAGAAGAGAGAAAAAAGTTGATACTTCTAAATTAAGTAAGATAGAAAGAAAAGAAATAATTAAAAAAATTATTTTATATGCAATACCATTTATTGTTTTGAATGGTGCTAATAACTTATATAATACTACTGATATGATTCTTCTTAATCGAGGGCTAAATATGATTGGATTTAAATCAGATGATATTGAAGCCATCATCAGTGTATTTACAACTTGGGGTAGTAAAATTAATGTGATAATAACAAGTATTGCAACAGGTATTGCTATTAGTTTAGTACCAAGTGTTACTAAAAGTAATACGGAAGGAGATTTAAAAAGTGTTAATTCAATTTTTAATAAATCACTTCAAATATTCTTTTATGTTGCTCTTCCACTAGCTATATTTATTAGTATCTTTTCAAGAGAAGTTTGGACAATATTCTTTGGAACTAAAAATACATTTGGTCCCATAATATTAAAATATTCTATTATTACGGCAGGAGTTGATGCTTTATATATACTTATATGTAATGGCGTTCAAGGTTTAAATAAATCTAAATTAATATATTTATCTATATTCTGTGGTTTAATAGTTAATATATTTTTAGATGTACCATTAATATTATTATTTAATAAATGGCATCTTTATCCTTATTATGGTGCTATAACATCAACTATTCTTGGTTACTTAACCTCATTAATAATACCTCTTGTTATATTAAAAATTAAATATCATTTAAGTTATAGTGATACATTTAAAAAAATTCCTAAATTATTAATAGTTTATATCATTATGATATTTTTATCTTTATTATATCGTGGTATAATAGATAATGTAATTAATAGAATGTATTTAATATTATTATTAGGTGTAATAGGATTAATACTATTAATTATCTATTATTTCTTGAATAAAAAAGAAATTGAAGAAATATTAGGAGAAAAAATTATAAATAAGATAAAAAGGAAGAGGATTTAAAAATGAATGTTTTTTTAATAATTTTAATTTTAATAGCAATTATAGCTATGTTAGCTCTTATCTATTTTAATTGTTTAAATAAATTAGATGAATTTAAAAAAAGAATGATTAAAGCAGAAGAAATAATTGAAGAATGTTTAGATAAAAAACAAAAAATAATTATTACTATTAATAACACTATTCAAAAAGTAACTAGTAAAAAAGATTATTTAAAAGAATATATATCATCAAGTGATATGATTAATAGTAGTATAGAAAAAGACTTAAAGTTAGATGAAGCTATTAAATTAATTAATGAAATTAGTAATGATTTTGATGATTTAAATAAAGATAATGATTTTAATAAAGCAATTAAAAATTTAAGAGAAATTGATGAAACATTAACATCTGCTAAAAATTTATTTAATCAAAATGCTTTAAAATCAAATACTTTACTTAAAAATATTCCTTATAATATTATCGGAAAAATAAGCAATCACAAAACAAGAAGCTATTATAATACAAATAAAACCGATGATGGAGAATTTTAAAAACTCCAATCAATCGGTTTTATTTTATTTTTAATTAAGAAATTATTAGTTTTAGAAAATGGTTTTGAACCAAAGAAGCCATAGTTTGCTGAAAATGGTGATGGATGAGCACTAGTTATCACATAATGTTTAGGATTAGTAATATATTTTTGTTTTTCTTTAGCAAAATTACCCCATAAAATAAACACTACTGGTTCATCTTTTTGATTTAATAACTTAATTATATAATCGGTAAGAAGTTCCCAACCTAGTTTACGATGCGAAGCTGGTTTATCTTTTTCAACAGTTAAAACAGCATTAAGTAGTAATACGCCCTCTTTTGCCCATTTCGTTAAATCACCATCATTTTTGGGAGGTATACCTAAATCATTATATAATTCTTTATAGATATTTTGCAGTGATGGAGGTATTTTAATTCCTTTTTGAACACTGAAAGAAAGACCATGAGCTTCCCCCTCACCATGGTAAGGATCTTGCCCCATAATAACTACTTTTGTATCTTTATAACTAGTTAATTTTAAAGCATTGAAAATATAATCTTTTGGTGGATAAATCGTACTTGTATTATACTTATTATCGATTATTTTCATAAAATTCTTAAAACCATTACTATTTTCAATTACTTGTAATTTTTCATCCCAATCATTACCTATCATATTAATCCTTTATTCGTTGTAATTTTTGTTCTTTTTCATTAGTTTTTTTATACAACTCTATACCTTTTTCAATTAATTCATTATATCTATTTTTTATTTCTTTTATACTTTTATATTGTTTCAATATCGTTAAACTATTAAAAACATCTTGAGTATATAAAAGATATTCTTGTAATAGATTTTCTAATTTATCAATATTATCATTTTTCAAAATAGAATGATATATTTTTTCTAATAATTTAAAAATATTATGCTCATTTTCTATTTTATCTTTTCCATTTATCATATCTTGAATTTCTAATAATTCATCTATAGTAAATTTATCTGTAATTTTACATTTAATAAAATCAGTTAGAGGTAATTCATAACCATATAGTGGTTTATCAAAAGCATATCTTGAATCCCAATAATAATAATTTATATTATTATCTATACTTTTTAATATTGCATAACCATCTTGCTTTTTTCCTCGAATGCATACTTTTAAATCAGGATATTTTTTAAAATGCCAACGATCTACTATTCCATCATAACTATCAAGCACTTTTTGTCCGATAACTGCAACGGCAACTTCACTCGCAGTATATTTTTTCATTTATAAACCCTCCTGTTTTTTATTCGCTCTAATTTACTAGAATTAATTCTATCAAGTAAATCATTAGCTTCATCAATTAAATTATCTGTTTTATCTTCTTTTATTAATACTAAACTATCTAATACATTTTTAGCATATTTATAATATTCTTCTGCAAATTTATCAAAATCGTCTTTATCAGTTAATTCTTGATATAATATTTCTAACCATTTAAAAATATTTTTTTCATTTCTATTTTCTTCAATAACATTTAAATCTTTTTGTATTTCATATAATTCTTTAATTGTAAATTTATCTGTTAGTTCACAATTTATATAATCTGAAAGTGGTACTTCATAAGCATAAACTGGCCCTTCAGCATAATTAGAACTAAAATAATAATACATAATATTATCATCTATACCTAATAGACGAGGATAATCTCTATCACTTTTCTTACGAATGCAAACTTTTACCCTTCCACTCTCCTTTTGTTCAAAATGGTAATAACGATTGCCTCTACTATCAATTCTATCCGTTACTCGTGTACCTACTATAGCTACAGAAATATCCCTAGCAGCATATTTTTTCATTTATAAACCCTCCTACTAAATTTTTATCTAGAGCCCTTTCTCTTATTTTCATCTATATAATTATTATAATAATTTTCTACTTCTTCTGAATATTTATCATTAATTACAGCATCTGGTCTTTTATATATATTATCTAAAACATCATAAGCTCTATTACTTTTCTTAATAAATACTCCTAAAACGGAATAACAATAATTATCTAATTTACGAAGTATTATTCTTACTTGATCATCTCTAAGTTCAAATTCCGGTGTATCATGAAGTTTCTTTAAACCACCTGTTCTTAAATTATTATTCTTAAAATCTAATAATAAGTTTTGAATATCTTCTAATGCCTCTTCTCTTACCCCAAGTAAATCTCTTACAAAGAAACATTTATCTGGTTCTAATGAATTACTACTATAATATAATCTATTTTCTTTAGTAGTATCTAACTCTACTACATCTTCTAATTCTTCTTCATATTTATCATCTTTAACATTATCATAAAGTTTTCTTACAAAAAAATATCTACGCATCGCATTATAATAATCATTTTTTATTTCAAATAATATTTCTTTATCAAAGTAAAAATCTCTTTCATCTTTTAATAACTTAACTGTTTCCATCATTGTTGTTTGATATATCTTTAACAATTTACCATAAATATATCTTTCTTCTTTAGCACTATAATGTTCATCTAAATCTAAATTATCCATTGCTATATCAAAACTATTTGAATCTAACATAGTAAAAATTCTATCTACTTCTCTATCTAATCTTTCTTTATCACTATTTATATATTCATCAAATGGGATATATTCATAACCAAATGAAAATATATCAATTAATTGATGAAAGTTTTTACTTTCCGGATAATTTTTTAATCTATTATTAAAATTACGATTATGTATTCTTATTTTTTCCATAATTATTATTAAATCTTCATTAGATATACATAAATCTAATAATTCTTTTTTTATTAAATTAGTTGTTTCATTATCAATATATTGATAAGCTTGAATTATTTTAGCAGCATGAAATAATTTTTCTTTTCTTTTGTAAACTCCATCCATTTTATTATTCAAAATAAAAATATCACTATGAATAATACTTAAATATTCATCTATACTTCTTGTATCTATATCTAAACGATGAAAATCATAGAAATACTTCTCTTCATATCTAGTTAATTTTCCCTTTTCAAGATTATTTTGAATTTCCATTAATTCTAACATACTATTTTGACATTTATCATACTTTTCTTTTTCTTCATATGCTAGCTCAAACAATACTTTTTTTACTTCATTTAAATCGTTAATTCTTCTCATTTTTATTCTCCCTATTTATGATAACGTTCGTTATTATTGATTTTAAATGCTCGATATATTTGCTCAAGCAAGATACCTCTAAATAAACCATGCGGAAAAGTAAGTGAAGAAAAGCTTATTTTTTCTGCACATTTATTTATTATTTCTTCCTTTATACCATTAGATCCCCCAATGATAAAAGTTATATTACTATTACTTATAAAAAGATTATCTAAATGTTTAGCAAAACTAACACTATCATAAGATTTACCATTAATACATAAAGCAATATTATAATCATTAAAATTGATAACTTTTAATAATTCTTCTTTTTCTTTATTAATATCTTCATTATCTTTTAATTCTATTATTTCTAATTTATGATATCTATTAATTCGTATTTTATAGTCATTTATTAACTCTTTTAAATATTCTTCTTTTATCTTTCCAAAACATATAATTTTAATCATATATTCATCACTTCACTAATAGTATCTTGACTAGCACATTCAATATTTTTAAAATTAATATTATATTCTTTTAAAGATTTTTTAACAGTTTTAAGGGCTACTTCTGGATTATTATTAGTTTCACTTAAATGCATTAGCATAACTTTTTTCGTTTTATCACCAATTAATTTAGATAGATAAAAGCCAGCAGCTTGATTCGATAAGTGCCCTTCATCGCTTAAAATTCTTTTCTTTAACCATTCGGGATAAGGTCCATGGGTTAATAATTCAATATCATGATTACTTTCTAAAAGATAGATATCTCTATTCTTTAATAATTTAAAATATTTACTTTTGATATAACCAGTATCAGTTATTTGAACTATTGAAGTATCGCCTTCTTCAATAATAAAGTTTCTAGAATCAACAGCATCATGGCTGGATTTTATCGCATATATTTTAATATCTTCTAAAGAAATTTCTTCTCCATCATATATTTTTATATGAGGATAATCTTTAATACTTTCTAAAGATTCAAACATTTTTAAAGGCATACACACAGTTGTTTTATAAGTTTTTATAAAACTTTCTAAAGCTGATATATGATCATTATGCAAATGACTTATTAAAATCAAATCAATATCTTTAGGATTTACTCCAATCGATTTTAAAGCATTTACTATATATGTTTTATTCTTTCCCATATCTAATAGTATTTTATGATTGGTTGTTTCAATATAAGTAATATTGGCTTTAGAACCACTAGCAATAACACAAACTTTCATTATCTAAATAACTCCCTTGGATTTCTAAAAGTACCACCACGTAATGGCATACCTACTGAAAGGCCAAAATGTAAGTGAACACCAGTTGACGAACCACTACTACCCATATAACCAATAATTTGACCTTGTTTAACTTCTTGATTTATTTTAACTGGTATATTACTTAACATATGAGCATAAAGTGTATAAATATTATCACCATGACTTATTATGACATGATTTCCATAGCTATCTCCACATTTACTTCCATAATGTCCTTCATTATCACAACCGGTAAATACATAAACAACTAATCCATCATTCGCAGCATAAATATTGGAACCACGACCAGTACCAGATATATCAAGACCATTATGATATTTTCCCCATCTAGGTGCAAATTCACTTGTTACCATGTATGGTGTATTAGTTGGCCATTTCCAACCAGAACCAACGCCTTCATATGTTTGAGTACTAAATTGTGGTCTACTTACACCTCTAGTAGTAACTTGATCAACTTTTTGTCTTATAACTTTATATTCTTCAATAACTACTTCATTACTTGGTTCACCATTTACAACATTGTAATGACTTCTTTGAAGAGCAAGACCAGTAACACCAGGTGTTGTTATTTCTGAGAAGTTAGGATCTTTAGTATTATCTCTAACAATCTTTTTATCATATGGCTCTTCAACTTCTTTTAGTTCATGCATGACATAAGACAAAGATAATTCTGGGTTAATAAGAGTAATGTTAACTTCTTCTCCCACTGTAAGTAAACTATCTTTACTAGTAAATTTTGGATTAGCCACTAGAAATTCTTGAGTATTTAATGGTGGATCATTATTTTCAGATATTGATTCAATAGTGTCTCCTTCTTTAACTGTATAACTTTTCTTTTCATAATTAAACCCAAATAATAAATCTTGAGCTAACTCTTCACTATTTTCATATATTTTATCATTAACACTTATATATTTTTCTTTAATAGTTATATTTTCTAAAATATCCATATCACTATAACTATAACCAGCATCTTCTAAAGAAGAAGATGAGCCATCAATATAATCAAGAAAATCTTCTTTATCAACAAAGGCATAAATAAATTCCCTAACTGCTTCATCTAATATATCTTTATTAAGTAAATTTATTTTAAATTTTTCTTCGCCATTAAGTGATACAGATACTTCATAACCAGGTATAGTAAAATCTTGTTCTTCTTCAATTTTATTATATATTTCTTCTATATTATTTAAAGTATTATCATATGTATAAGTTTCTACTATTTGTAAGTCACTAGGAGGATAAACATTTTTAACATTATATTTATCTTTAATAGATTGTTGCTTTTGATCTATTAAAGCATATAATTCATCTTTATTATCTATTTTACCTATTATCTTACCATTTAAATAAACATTATATATATCATAAATATTATCATTATTTTTATTATTAAAATTTAAGAAATATATTCCTAATACCAAAACACATAATATAGTTACAATAAATATATCTTTACCTTTCATTAAACTTCATCCTCACTTTTTGCCATATTTCTAAAAGCACTCATATTAAGTTCAAACAATAAATCAACTGTTCCAAGTGATCCTTTACGATGCTTAGCTATTACTAACTCTGCAGGAACTATTTTTTCTTTAGCATCTTTTTTAGCTTCATAATAATCTTTACGATTAATAAATAATACCATATCGGCATCTTGTTCAATAGAACCAGATTCTCTTAAATCTGCAAGCATTGGCATATTACTTTCTCTTTTTTCTGCACTTCTTGAAAGTTGAGCACAAGCAATAACTGGAACATTCAATTCTAATGCCATAGTTTTTAAACTTCTTGATATTTCTGATACTTCAACTTGTCTTGATTCAATTTTTTTGTTACCGGTAGTTACTAATTGCAAATAATCAATAACTACTAACCCAAGGCCCTTTTCCATATTTGCTAACCTTCGACATTTCGCTCTTATATCAGATATAGTTAAACTTAAATTATCTTCAATATATAAATTAGTTTCAGCAAGAGTATTCATTGCTTCATTATATCTTTTCCAATCTTTATCTTGCATAGCTCCTGTTTGAAGTTTATAGCCATCTATTCCTCCTTGAGCACTAATTATTCTATTTACAAGTTGCTCAGCCGGCATTTCTAAATTAAAAATAGCAATGGCTTTATCTGTAGTAGTTGCAGCATAAGTAGCCATGTTTAAAGCAAGTGCCGTTTTTCCCATACCAGGACGAGCTGCTAAAATAATTAATTCACCCGGTTGAAATCCAGTCGTAATACGATCAAAATCATAAAAGCCCGTTTCTAAACCAGTAATTATTTTTTTTGTTTTAGCAAGTTCTTCTAATTTGGCTTGGGCTCTTCTTAATATTTCACTTAAAGGAACAAATTCTTTAATTGTTCGATTATTTGCTACATTTAAAATATTTCTTTCAGCGTTTTCTAAAATAGTCCCTAAATCTTCATTATCATAAGCATTATTTTCAATATCAACTGCTACTTCAATCAAATTCCTACGTGTATAATTTTCTTTAATAATATTAATGTAATAATTTAAATTAGATGGAGTAATAACAGAATCAATAACTTCACTTATATAGGTTAATCCCCCTACTTTATCTAAACTTTTCTTTTTTTCTAAACTATCTTTAATTGTTCCAATATCAATAGGCAATTTATTAAAATGCAAATCATGTATCACTTCAAATAGTATTTTATTTTTCTCATCAAAAAACATATCTGCATTTACTTCATCGCAAATATCATCAATTAAGTTATTATACATTATTGCAATGCCTAATATACTCATTTCAGCATCTTTATTTGAAGGCATACTTCTTGCCATAATTCACCTACTTCTCTAAAACAATATTTATATAAAATTTAACTTCTTTATGAAGCTCTATCAAAATTTTATGAACTCCTAAAGTATCAATATTATTATCTATTTTGATACATTTTTTATCAATATCATATCCCAATTTTTTAATACTTTCACATATTTGTTTACTAGATATAGTTCCAAATACTTTATCTTCTTTTCCCACTTTTACTTTAAATTTAATATTTTTATTTTCTAATTTCTTTTTAATCTCATTTAATTTTTTAACAAGTTCATCATATTCTTCTTTTTGTTCTTCTAATTTTTTATTTAAAACATTACTACTTCCTTTTGTATATAGTACTCCTAATTTATTCTTAATCAAATAATTATTACCATAGCCATCACTAACATTGATAATATCATTTTTCTTTCCTTTTCCTTTAACATCTTCAAGTAAAATAATTTTCATATTTCCTCCTAAGTAATTATAATTATATCATATCTAACTTTTAAATTCACTACTATATAGTTAGAATCCATTTCCTATTATTACTAACTCTTTCTAATTTAATTAAATTATTTTCTTTTAAATACTGCATATATCTTCTTATAGTTCTTTCATTATAATTATATTTAGTAGCTAAGAAACTTGCTGATACAGGTTCATTATTATTAATATCATTAATAATATCAAATAGTAAATTAAAATCTATTATTCGCATCTTTTCCTCCAAATAGAAAAAATCCCAATGGGATTTTATTTAACATATGGTATTAAAGCCACAAATCTTGCATATTTAACTTGTTCTGCAATGTGTCTTTGATGTTTAGCACAAGCGCCAGTTATTCTTCTTGGTAATATCTTTCCTTTTTCATTTATATATTTATTAATAATCATTACATCTTTATAATCAACGCTTTTACCAGCACACATTTGACATATTTTCTTTTTCTTACGATAAAATTCTGCCATTTTACATTCCTCCTTTTTAGAATGGTAAATCATCATTTGTTAATGTGATTTCTTCATTAAAATTTTTAAAAGGATCATCTGATAAATCAGCCATTTCCATATTATCATTACCACTTGGTTGGTAGTCATTTCCAGTTGGTTGATAGTCATTACTACTTGGTTGATATTCACTTCCACTAGTACTATCACTATTCTTACTACTTAAGAAATTAACGGTATCACATACTACTTCTGTAACGTATCTTTTTGTACCATCTTGAGCATCATAACTTCGATTAGTTAACCTTCCCTCTGCTGATACTAAACTACCTTTATGACAATATTTAGCCAAATTACTTGCTTGTCTTTCCCATACTACACAATTAATAAAATCAGTTCCTCTTTCACCATTTCTGTTTGTAAATGTTTGATTAACAGCAATGGTAAATCTAGCTACGGCTATACCACTTTGTGTAGTTCTAAGTTCAGGATCCTTTGTAAGTCTTCCTACTAATAATACTTTATTCATATACTATTCGCCTTCTTTTCTAAGTATTAAGTGTCTAAGTATATTTTCATTTATTCTTAGTTTTCTATCAAATTCTTGAATTACTTCATGAGTAGCTGCAACATTCATTAAATAATAAAAACCACTTACTTCTTTATTAATTGGATAAGCAAGCTTCTTTCTACCCATGTCTTTAAATTCGATAACTTTTCCTTTATTGTCAGATATTAATTTTTGTACTTCCGTAGTAATTTTACTTATATTACTTTCATCTAATGTTGCTTTAACAATAAACATTACTTCATAATTAGTCATCATTCCACCTCCTTATGGTCTACTCGGCTTTAAATAAAGCAAGGAGTAATAAATTTACTCGTGTATTAGTATATCAAAAACATTATCAAAAGTAAATGATTTTCTAATAACTTATTAAATTTTATTACTCCCAGCTCTTATTTATTTCTTTTTAAATAACTAATATCAATTATATTTGCTTTTACTCTTTTCATTTCTTTATTTTCTTTTAATGCTTCTAATTCATAAGTAGCTCTTTCTTTAACGATATCATAGATACGATCTTGAGCATTAAATGCCTCAACAAAGTTATCAATTGTAATACTATTTTGATTATTAACAATTACATAAGCAAAGGCATCTTCAATTATGGATATACCAAGGGATGGATTATTTTCACGATCATTATATTTTCGACATTTATATTTAGTATTTTTTACAATAATATCAATAAGTTTAACCATATCAATACTTTTATCTAACTCAATATTATAAATATTACATAAATCTTCAATTACTTTTGCAAAAACACTAACTAAAAGTCCTTCCGATAATTCATCAACATCTACTTTTTTAAATCTTCTTTTTAAAGCACTATTAACAAAATATTTTTCATATTCTTCTTTAGTAGTAGTACCAATTACTTGAATATTACCTTCTTCTATTTCCGTTTTTAACATTTCTGATAAATCAAAATTATGTTCGGAAGATGAACCTAAACCAAAAATATTATGAATTTCATTAATAACCACAATGGCATTATATTTTTTTGTTTTATTAAATACTTCTTTCATTTTTTCTTCAAAAGAACCACGATACATGCAACCAGCAATTAAACTTGTAAGTGATATTTCTACAATTACTCTATCTTTTAAAAAATCTGGACATTTATTATTTTGAAGTTGCCAAGATAAACGATTAATAATCTCTGTTTTACCAACACCTGACTCACCAACTAAAATGACAGAACCATTTCTTCTAGCTAATCCTAAATAAACATTTTCTAATTCTGTATCTCTACCCACTCCTGGCATACTAGTATAATTTATATTATTTAATACTTTTCCAATATTTTTAAAATCTTCATTTAAATTATTTGTTTTATTTTGTTCTTCTCTATCATCAATTATTTTAAAATTTGTCTTATTTTTATCAATTTGTTCTTTATGTTTTTTAATTTTAGCTTTATCTTCTTCTCTATAACCACATTCTCTTAATTTATCTTTTAATATTTGCATATCCATTTCATTTAATTTATCAACTGCTGTATCTAGTATAGCTTTTCCATAATAAATAAAATCAAAATCACAATTTTTATAATAAGATAAAACATCAGTTAATAAATTAATATCTTTTTGAATGATTAAACTACAAAATAAACCATATAATACTCCTGGAAATATAATTTCGGAATTACTGAATAAAATCTCTAAAAGCACTTTTAAACCATGGTAAGCTTTAGAATTTTTAGGAATCTCAAAAGTTATTTCACTAATTTCACTTAATATTTTAACTGTTCTATCTAAGTTACATTTAAAGAAACTACGAATCAATTCAATACTTCTATCATTATTCTCTTTAATATTTGGAAGTAAATATTTAACAATATTTTTAGGATTTACTGCCGTATATTTATACATTGTCAATAAATCTTTATCTACTGACTCTTTATAACCTTTTTTGCCATAATCTACAAGTTTAACTAATTTTAAAAAGGTATATTTAGAACTATTTCTAAAATATCCTAAAATTTCATTAGCATACTCATCATCATTTAAATAATTATAACCATATTCAAAAAAGGTACTTATAACATTAAATGTATCATCATATGAATAATAATCACTATTTATCATTAATTTTAAAGATTGTGATGCAACGCCAATAATATCTAAATTATACATTCCTGATAAAAAAATTAATTCTTTGATAAATTCAATAGAACATTTATTTTTTATAGCTAGTTCAATTAAACTATCTTTCGTATAATCATAATAATTATCTGGCATAATATCATGATCTAGTAAAGCACTAATGATGGTTAAAGAATCTTTTTCATCAATATTATTTTTAATAAATAATTCTGGTTTTATTTTATCAATTTGAAAAAAGCTTGCACTTTCGTATTCAAAATCATATTCTTTTCCAATTGTATCTAATAATTCTATATATTCTTTTATTTTATTTGTATCATATTGCATAACACTATTCTCCCGTTTGTAGTAAAAAGTATTATACTTATTTATAAATTCATTGTCAATATATTAATCTAACTAATTAATTTCTTTTCTCTTTTTCTTTTTATATCATCATATAATTCTTCATCTTCATCAGAAATAATTAGATAATTATTGAATATTTCTTGAATCATTTTGTAATAATTATCATAACAATTATTTAATATTAAATTATTTAAAAAAAGTCCAACATCATCAATTGTTTTAAAATCCAAAATAGTATTAATTATTATGTCATTATTAAAAATTACACTTTTTATATTATTGACATAAGTAACTTTATTATCCTTTATTATTTTAGATTTAGAAGCATCAAAGATATGTTTAGACATAAATTCATATATTTCATTTCGCTCTGGATACCAAAAAGATGGTCCATTAAATTTAGAATTAAATACTAAAATTAAATACTGATACTGTATTGGTACATTATTTATGGCAGCAGCTAAAACAGGATTATATAATTCTTTAGTATTACTATCCTTCATTTTTAAATCTCTAATATTAATAAAACAATAACTTTTATCATTCATATTACTACCTACTACTTAATTAAATTATATCGAAAATAATCTTGCTTTTCAATAACATTTTTTACTTGTATTTTTTTATAAATTTAACTTTTTAATATTTCATTTGTAGCCATTTTAATGAATTTATCAATACTTTCCATATCAAATAAGTAACTTTTACTTAATTTAGATTTACTTACAATATCAATAGTTTTATCAAATAAAATATTTAACTTATCCATAGGAATTTCTTCAATAATATTTGGAATACTAAATAATTCATTATTATATAAAAATTCTAAATCTATATTATATTTGGTTAATAACTCTATATTTAAATTAGTATAATCATTATAGATATATAAGCTTAACATATTCCCATTTAATTTAACCTTCTCACCATTTAATTTAGTTACTATATTATTATTTTCTAAACTAGGTAAATAGTATTTAAACCATAAATAATCGGTATATAAATGAATATAATAGCCCATAACAAAATCATCATTAAGATAATCTTTATATTTTTCTAAAAATTTATTCATATTAGGAATGTTATCTATCTCATTATCTAAAAAATGACTTTTTTCTTTTGTATCTCCAATACATTTAGAAATATCTGGTGCTATAGAACCCATTAATAGTACATTTTCATTTCTTTTTAACTTTTTATTAACTAATTTCGATACTACCATATGAATTACTGTTGATGCCATATTTATTACCTTCTTTATAATTAAATTTTAAATTATTTTATAATCTTTGTAAACAAAAAAGAACATATTTTATGCTCTTCTAACTATAAATAAATTCTCCACTTTTTACATCATATGGTATTGGACTAAACACCAAATTATTAATTAATTTACATAATTCTATATCTTTAACAATTTGCTTACCATCTTCGATATCATCTTTATATAAATTTAAAATATATTCTGGGTCTAAATCATAACATGTATCAAGTATAAGATTAAAATCATTCTTTAAAATTAATAAGACGCGATTATTCCAATATAATAATAAATTAGCAAGTAAACCATCTTCCATATAGAAATCAAGTAATAAATTTCTTTTTTCTTCTATACTCCAATTATGATTTCTTAAAATATAATATCTTATATCATCAGTAGTTTCTCCATGTTTAAAATTATTATTATAAGATATTTCCATACTATTAATTTTATATTCTCCTAATAAACCACTTTCATTTATTAAAGTCATAAATCTATCTTTTAATTTAAAATATTTAACTGTACCATATTGATTCATCGCTTCACTTACGGCAAAGGCCTTTTGTTCTTCAGTTAAATCAATATTATCATTCCATAATGTCATTAATAAAAATGTATCCCTTTCACCTTCTATATCTAAAGAAAATCTAGCTAAATCAGGATTATTATATATTTTATTTACTATTTTAGTATAAATTTCTTTAGGAGTAATCATATATTCAGAAAGTAAAAAATCACATATAGTTGGGGCTACAAAAACATCTTTACCTGAAGCATCTTTTTTAGATTTAATTGCTTCTTGTAATATATCATTATTTTTTCTTATTTTTTTCCAATATTTTTGAGCTACTTTTGTTAATACTTCTTCATCTTCTTCTGAAACTGAAGAATTAAAAAATAAATCATATAATTTTTTATCTAATTTTTCTATATCTGTCATAAAATCCTCTACTTAACTAATTTTTTAGATTTATTAATATCACTATCAAATGTTTCTTTTAAATCTTTTATACTTTTTTCAATAATTAATTCATCTTTAAAGTCTCTATTAATATCTTTTAAATAAATATACCAAACGTTATCTAAATCATCATAACATTCAAATGAGTCGTTTTCTTTTACCTTAGCACCATAATATATACTAGAATTTACTGTATTATAATAATCCATACTTATATAAGAATTAATTATAGTACCATCTACTATAAACTCGTTATTAATTATTCCTTCAAATTTACCACTATTATTTATTAATACTAAACCTTCTGAAACAATATTTCTATTACTATCACAAATAATTATTCTATTAATTTTTCTTCGCATCAAATCTTTACATGTTTCATTGTAATCATTATCTTGCTTTAATCTTTTATTAAGCTTTCTACAAAAACCAACATATTTGTATTCAAAACTATTCATTGATTTAGAATAAGTATAAAAATCTGGACCAATATCTGTATAATTTAAAATCAAATCTAATAATATATTATTGTTTAATTCATTATTATTAAAACTATCAATTATATCTAAAATATCATCAAAATAAAAATTTTTATTAATTAGTTCCATTACTTTAATAAATTGTTCTATAACCATGTAAGAATAAACATTATTAGCAAGACCTTTACATACTAATTCAAAATCTTCAGAACGAGTACTAATTATATATTTTTTACCTTCATTAATCCATTCTTCTAAGTTACTGGTAACGTATGTTTTTATAACATCTTCACTATAATTATTTGAAAGTAGCCATTGCTTATATCGATAAAGATACATTTGTCTTGACATATGAAGACATTTTTGAAAGGCACTATCCATTGTAACATCTTCTGAATAAAGTACTTGATCGTTAAAAACGGCAAAATAACTTTTACCTTCTTTTCTAAACTTTTCTAATTTTAAAACAACGCTTTCTAAAGTTTCACCAACCATTACTGGCATTTCTTGCGCATTTATTTTCGCTAAATTTTTTAACATATTCCAAAATCCCCTCTTGCGTAAAGCATATTATACTAAAAATTTAGACAAAAATCTACTCTTTTCTTAAATTTATAACTCAAATAAATAGATATTCTCTAAATATTTGCCTTTAAATAAAGAAGTATCTATTAATTTTCCTCCCATATGAATATAAAAATTATTAGAAGGATTACCATCTAAGCAACCAATAACTAACTTTTTTATTCCTTTTTCTTTTATCTTATCAATAGCAAAATTATATAATAACTTTCCATAGCCATTTCCTTGATATTCTTTTAAAACATATAATATTTCAATTTCAGAAGCATTTTCTAATTTTTCACTATCAAAAGTAAAATATACCCACCCAATTATTTTATTATCTAAAGTTAAAACATAGTAATTAGTATCAGCATTTATACTATTTCTTATTTTTTCTGCTCGCTCTTGTTCATTATTAAACAATTTTTCTAAGTATTCATCATCTACTATTCCTTTGTATGTAGTACTCCAAACAACGGCAATATTATGAGCCAGCTCTAAAGCATCTTCTTTTTGCAATTTTCTTAATTCTGGTTTCACATTTTCACTCCTTATTATTGTAATTTTAATCATACTAATAAAAATAGTACCAACTATATAGGTCGGTACTAATCTAAGATTTGGAATAGTACCTAACTCTTCAAAATTAGGTATTCCTTTTTTATTTTATACAAGTTTCCTTGCTAAATTCATAGTAACATAAAAATGTCTTTTTTACAAGTTACTTTCTATATTTACTCGTAGTGCCTAAAGGAAGAAGTGCGACAACTTTTAGAAGTATATTCTATATATCTCCAATTACTATTTGAGTACGATATTCAAAAATAACTTTTCCATTTTGGTTGTATTTATCAAATAATTTTTTAATACTATTATACAATTTCGTATATTCTGGCTCATCTTCTTTTGGCATATGATTATTTGATAAAGTTCTTCCCCACAAACCATTAAAATCAAATTCTTGACTATTTGGTAAATTAATTATTTCATAATTGGTAAAGAAAGCTTTAAATATTTCATCTGTCATATTATCTTGTGCATGCGTTGGTTTTATTTTACTAGAATGTAAATTATAAATAATTTCTTCATATTCTTGAATAAATTTTGATTCTCTTAATCTAAAGTTCCATAATAAAACAACTTTACCATCTTTCTTTAGTATCCTTTTAAATTCATTTTTTACTTTTTCTAAATCAAAATAATGAAATGCTTGAGCCACAATAATTAATGAAATACTATTCTTCTCTAAATTGGTATTCTCAGCCATTTTGTTTATTGAATTAAAGTTAGAATAATTTTTAAACTTATTTTCAGCAATAGTTCTCATTTGCTCATTGGGTTCTACTGCATATACTGTAAAACCATCATCTAATAATAATTGCGTAAATTTTCCAGTACCAGATCCAATATCAGCAATTTTTATTTTAATACTTGGTACTATTTTACATTTATCCAATATTTTTAATAATGTATCTTCTGTATATGTAGGTCTATATAATTCGTATTTTTCTGCTTTATCAGAAAATCTATCTATATCTAACATGTATCCTCCTAATTTTAATTTTTTTCAGTTTCATATTTCCGTAGCCAATATGCAAGTGTGTTTTCTAAACAGGCATGTATAACTATAAAAATTATATCAAGATTTCAAAAATTTTAAAACTCGAACTACAAAAGTCCAAGTTTGGTATCATTCTGGTGCCTGAGTTATAGACGTTTGGAAATTTTTATTAAGGTTAATTTCTAATATAAATATACCATATTTTAAATATGAAATAAATATATTTATAAAAATATTAATCAAAATATGTTAAAATTATAAAGAGGTGTCATTTATGATGTATCCATTTAAAGTCTTAAACAAGAAAAAATATGCATTATGCTCGGGAATTTATCAGTTTTGAAATACAAAAATTATTCAAACCATTATAAAATGGTTATTTTTTTGTCAAATTTTCA
>CANROK010000007.1 GCA_947632205.1 uncultured Bacilli bacterium | reverse complement strand
GAATTAGGACATAGAAGTTATATCTTATATTTTTAAGTTAATTTCTAGTTCAAAATCATATCTTGCTTCGGTGTTCCATCTCCCTCCTTTATTTGTTTTTTTATAGTACGCTGAATCTATTATAGATAGTAATAGTTTATTTTTTTCTTCAACAGTTGCATTTTTATATAGCTTTAAACAATTTTCAATAATAGGAATTGATTTAATATATTGATTTTTTTGTTCATTTTTTATTTTTTTGTCTAATTCTAATAATATATTTTCTGATGATTTTAATTCTTCATTTAGTGATTTAATTCTTATTTTAAAAGTTTCTTCATCATAAGTGCCTGTTTCAAGAAATTCACAACATTTATTTTTTTGAATTTTTATTGATTCAATTTTTTTAATTATTTGTTTCTTTTCGTCTAAAAAATTAACGCTTTGTTTTTTATTAGTTGTATCGTATGTTTTTAACTTATATTTATAATCTTTTAATTTGTTTTCTAGATAATCTAATATTCTTTTTTCAACTATATCTAAATCAGTAGAAACGTTTTTACAATTAGAAGTTCTACATAGTAATGTGTCTTTATGGATAATACCACTTTTTACATAAGATTTTTTATAAGGTCTTCTAGACATATTTTTTCCACAAAAAGCACATTTCACTACACCTGCTAATGGATTTTGTAACTGGTATTCGTTAGGTATAGTTTTTACTGATAATTTTTTCCTTTTTAATTCAACTTTTTTTAATTCTTCATCAGATATAATTGAATTATTTTCTTTATGCTTTCCTATACATTTTTTATATTCTTGATTTACTGGTCTAGCAGTAATTATTTCACCATTTATATATTTTTTTGTTTCTTTTCTTTTATTCCAAATAACATAACCGGCATATATTTCGGCACGATCAATTCGATTTCTAACCATTGAATCACTCCACATATTTCCTGATGGACTTTTAAATCCTAAGGAATTTAATTTTTTTGCAATTTCTTGTGTTCCTAAATCATCATATAAATACAAATCGAATATCTTTCTTACAATCTCAGAATCAGCATTTTTAACTAAAGTAAAACCTTTTTCTTTTTCACATTTTATTTTATCATATCCAAAAAGGGGAGCGGAAGCTACATAGTTACCTTCATTTACTGATTGTTCTCTTCCTCTAGAAAGAATTTTTTTTACATATTGAAGATATTTTCTAGCTTGATGTAAACCATCTTCAAAGTATCCCATATCATACTCATCATCTAAATCAAATATTTTACTAGGCGTAAGAATTTTAGTATTGGTTATTTGGAATTTTTGAACTATTGTTCCCTGGTCTATGGTATTACCACGAGCAAGTCTTTCAATTTCAATGCAAAGAACTCCTTTTATTTCATCTTTTTCTACAAGTTCTAGGACTTTTTGCATCTCAGGTCTATCAGCAATAGTATCTCCTGAAACAACTTCTCTAAATATGTTTTTTTCGGGTATTTTACGTCCAAAAACATTTATAGACCAATCTTGTAGTATTTTCTCATGTCTTTCTAAAGTTCTTTCAATCGATTCTTCTTTACCATATTCGGCATCTTTTCTTGATTTTCTTAAATAAATAATAATATATTCTACTAATTCTTGATTTAATACATCTTTTAAATTAAATAAATTTTTAATTTTTTCTACCATTGTAACACTTTCTTTCTAATTAATTCTATGTTACAATAATAACTGGAAAGCCAGTTACATATTGTAACTTATAAGTTTTTGTCGAGCTTAGGTTTTCTATACCCTTACTTGTTGCAGCAAGTAGGGAATTTTTTTATTCTAATAAAAATTTAATATAATTATCTGCGTCATCTTCATATTTGCTTATATGAAATGCAAATAAATCTTTATCTTTTTGACATAGTTGATTTAATTCTATATGAGCAAGTTCGTGGAGCAGAGTTTTCTTTCTTTTATAGTAAGAAAGAAATTTATTAATTACTATAAAATTAATACCATCATAATTAAATACAAAACCATTTACTGAATTGGGCAATTCTTCATAGAGTAGAGTAACATTATAATAATTTAACAAATCCCATTGATCTATTTCTCCTAATAATAAATTTTGAATGTTCATACTTAATACACTTCCTTTTTATTCTTTTTTAAAATTATATATATTAAGTACCTATACTAGCATACTTATTAATTGTTTTTTTCTAATAATAACTTAATTGTTGATATACACTTTTGAGCATCTTCAAAAGCATTTTTATATTTTAAACTTTCTTTATCGGTTTTATAAGTAATTAATTTTATAAATTCACAAGGCATTGTCAATTTTGATGTATCTATTTTAATAGTTAGATTTGTGCAATATTTTGTTTCTATTGATTTAGAATTTATTTTTCCGGATCCAGCACCAGCAATAGCTCCAACACCGCCTAGTAAAGCCCCACCAACTAATGATTTTCCTAAAGAAGCTTTTTTCTTACCAGTAGTAATTGTTGAAATATTACCATCTTCGATTAATTCAACATTTTTAATCTCTTTAAAATCATATATATTATTATTTATTTTTAATTTATTATCTACCTCATTTACATAAAAGTTATCTATCATTTTTATATAATTTTTTTCTTTTAATTTATTTTCTAAAATATCATCATTTGTTTTTGAATTGACTATTTTATTAATCTTGTTAGAAGCAATAAATAAAATTATTATACAAAAAATGAGCATAAATAAAATACCATCTTCAAATAAGGTTTTTAAATCTCCAGAAATTAAAAATACAAAAAAGATTATTACTGCAATCGTTATAATAATTATTTTGAAAATGTTTAAGATTTTACTAATTACTTTTAGTGCAGTAATATTCATTAGTTATCACTTCCTTTTTTTTTACTTTCTTCATAATTTTTAATTGTTTTATTCATTATAAATTCTATTGTTTCCCAATCATCATTTGATATTATTTCTTTAGTTTTATTAAATAATACTTCTCGTTTGGAAATGTCATCATTTTGACTTTCTTTTTTTATTTTATTAAAATCTAACAAATAATTAGCATCAACACCTAAAATTTTACATAATTCTTCAATTGTATCTGGGTCAGGTTTAGAAGTTCCATTTTCCCAATTGCTTATAGTAGTGTTTCCAACAATACAATTTCTATATTGTAGTAATTCAGCTAATTGTGTTTGAGTTAACCCTTTGTTAATTCTTGCTGTTCTTATGTTATCACCTATAGCCATTTTGTCTCCTTTCTTATAAAGAAATATAACATAAAAATTCATATTCGTAAACATAAAAATTCAATATTTTTGAATTTTTGTTAAAAAAACTATTGACATATTCAATAATATTGAATTAAAATAGAATTGTATTTCAAGAATATTGAAATTAGAAGGGAGAAATATGAAAGTATATCAAAAAATATCCAAATATATTGAAGAACATGGAATTAAACAAAAATATATTTCCGAAAAGACAGGTATTCAAGAAAATGTTCTATCAATGATATTGAATGGTCAAAGAAAGCTAACAGCTGATGAATTTATAGAAATTATTATTGCTTTAAAAGTAGAACCGAACATATTTATTGATTCAATATCAAGTAATAGTTAGGAGGAAAAAATATGGAAGAAAAAATAAATGAGTTAAAAGTGGAACTTATTAACTCATTAATTCGTAAATGTAAAAGTGATGAAACAATTTATGAAGCAGATTTAGCTTTATTAAAGTTTTTATTTGGTATTAGATGAATTTATGACATTGTAAGAAAAAGCCAATATATCATTAAATGAAATGATACTTAATTCATATTGCTTTACTGGAGAATTAAAATCATTAAAAGTTGAAACTTTTTCTAAAATTAAACTATTTTCTGGAATTACTAATTGAGAATCAAAAACTAGAGTACCTTTATAAAATAAGTTTGAAGTTTCTACTAAGCATTCAACTTTTATATTGTGTTTTGACTTACATAAATCATAAATTTTACATAATTCAGAGTAAATGTAATCATTATTGTTCATTAAAGTTCACTCCTTTCTAATTAAATATTTTAAAGGAGTAAAAAGAAATAATCAATTAAAAAAGAAAGGAAAGTGATAAACATGTTTAGAGAGTGCACAACGGAAGAAATTATTGAAATGATTGAAGAAGCTACTTCTGAAGAAGAAAATTAATAAATTAAATTTCAGGCACTTAACTGAGAACTAGAATTATTAAAATTATTAAAACTTTTTCTTATTTTTTATCTTCCACAACTCTATATTTGATCTAGTTCTCAACTAAGTGTCTGAATATAAAACCTGCTGTAACAGGTAACA
This sequence comes from uncultured Bacilli bacterium, assembly GCA_947632205.1. GTDB lineage: Bacteria > Bacillota_I > Bacilli_A > RF39 > UBA660 > SIG200. The sequence goes on along the minus strand of CANROK010000007.1, from coordinate 34,470 downwards.
TAACCATTTGTAAGTCATAAAATTTAATAGCTCGACAAAATACGACAATGAAAGGGGAGTTTTCAATATGTATTATGGCAGTACAAAAATTATAGAAAAAGAAAATAATCTTTCAATAGAAGAGAAGAAAGAAAATTTAACTCATTTGTATGATGTATTAAATGAAATAGCAAAAAGACAATATGAAGCAGGCATAGACATTTCAGAATGTTTTTATACAGAAGAAGAGTTAAAACAAATATTAAAAGAAGATAAGAATTTAATATAGAAATGGAGGTGTAATAATGAAAAAAATAAAAGATTTATTTGGGCTAATATTATTTTATACCGTCTTAATATTTGGAGTAGTAGCATTGAATTTACGATTTAGATATTTAAATCAACAAAAAAGTACTGACTCCATAAATTCCCAACAAGTCAGTACAGCTAAATTATCTCGTTAAATAAAAATTTAACAAGGTAATTATAGCAAAAAATAGCAGAAAAATCAAATCAGGTGGGTAATGGTTTAGAATACAGGAGATAAGATGTCAGTAAAAAGTTTTACAATTTATAAAGAATTTAATGATCTAATAAAGTTATTAAAAAATGAACAAAAAGAAGCTGAGATTGTATATGCAATTTGGCAATATATGTTTGAAGATAAAATAATAGATTTAGACAATGAACAACTGGCTATTTTTAACAACTTAAAAAGACCATTAGATAAAATCAAAACAAAATCAAAAAATAAACTAAATAAAATCAAAATAAAATCAAATCAAAATCAAAATGAAATCGAACAAAAATCACATCAAGATGTTAATGTTAATGTAAATGATAATGTTAATAATAATTTAAATTATAATATTTTAAATAATAATATAATTGAATTTATGGAAGAAAATGGATTTGTACTTTATCCTGTTGATTTAGAAATAATACAAAATTGGGAAGATAATGAACTTACAAGATATGCTATTAAGCAAACAGTACTAAACAAAGTCTTTAGTACAAAATATGTTGATAGAATTTTAAGCACTTTTAAATCTAATGGCATAACAACTGTTAGTCAAGCAATAAAATTTGACGAAGAATTTTCAAAGACTAAGAATGTTAGTAATACTTATAAAACCAATTCTCAAAAAAGTGAAGAAGCTTTAGAGCGATGGAGAAATAAGAATGAACAAAACTGATATAGACTTATTATTTAAATTCTTAGAAGCAAGTTATCCAAAGCACGAATTTAAGGAAGATTTTTATGATTACTGGTCATTAGAATTAACTCAGTATAGTTGCGAAGATGTAAAAGCAAAATTGAGACTTTTGATGGAAGATGAAAAGTATTATAATCGTCCACCACAACTAGAGGTAATTTTAAAAGGTTTACCAAAAATAAGAGAAAAAATAGATTATAAAAAAGTTAAGACATATTGTAAGTTCTGTAGAAAGCCACTAATTGATATTGAAGAAGCACATGAACACGAAGATAGATGTAGATCCATTAATTACATTGAATCAAAGTACAAAGAATATGGTTGGAACTTTGATAAGTCAACTAAGGCAAAAATGTATAAAATGTCCGATGAAGAATTTGATGAAAAATATAATAGCTTTTTAAAAAAAATAGAAAGTTTAACAACTAATGAATATGAAAAAAAATTAATAAATTTTATATTTAATCCACCAGGATTAGAAGAAGCAAAAAAGTTTTTAGAAAGTGATTAAAGTAGAAAGGAAAAAATGAAAGAGGAAAATAAAAAAAATATATACGAAAAATTACAAATATGTAGAGTAGAATTAAACGATAAAAAAATTAAAAAAAGTGGCAAAAACACTTATTCAGGATATGAATATTTTGAGTTAAAAGATTTTTTACCAACAGTTAATCAATTATTTGCAAAAAACAAGATTACAAGTATTTTCAATTTGGATAATGAAACTGCTAAATTAGAAATTATAAATACAGAAAATATCGAAGATAAAATTGTATTTTCAATACCAGTTGCTGAGGCAAGTATAAAAGGAAGTTCACCAGTTCAAGCATTAGGTGGACAAATAACATACTTAAGAAGATATTTGTATATTAATGCTTTAGAAATAGCTGAAAGCGATATTCAAAACAAAGAACCAGCAGAAAACATAATTAAAGCTAATGAAGAATCTATAAAGTTATTAGCAGATTTTGAAGAATTACTTATTGCAACGGAAACTGATAGAGAAGAAGTATATAAACATTTCAAAGTTAAAGACAATACAAAAATGACTAATGCACAATTAAAATTAGCAATCGAAATATTAAAAAAGAAACCAATAAAAAACAAAAAGGAAGAAGAGGTATTTTAGATGGAATTACAAGAAAAAGATTTAGAATTAATTGTATCAAAGCAAGAGCTAGGGATATTAGAAACTAATGCTTTAACCATTCTTGAAAAGGTAAAGGAAATTTTACCAAATTATAAAGCTGAAAATTATACAGCGAATACAATTGATCTAGCAGTGAAAGACAGAGCTTTATTAAATAATACAAGTAAATTATTAAATAAACAAAGAATAGAATTAGAAAAAAAGTTTATGCAACCTTTTGAAAGCTTTAAGTCAATTGTAAAAGAAACAACAGATTTAATAAATGAGGCAAGCTTACAAATAGATGAAATAGTAAAAAGTGTAGAAAAAAAGGAAAAAGATAAAAAAAGAGTAGAAATTGAAAATATTTTTCAAAAACATGTTGAAGAATTAGATAAAGTATTGACTTTGGAAAAAATATTTAATGAAAAATGGTTAAATAAAACATATAAAATTGAACTTATTGAAAAAGAAATTGAAGAAAGAATAGCAACAATTAGAAATGATTTATTAGCTATTGGAAATTTGAATAGTAAATATGAAGTAGAATTAAAAAATGATTATTTACTAAAGTTTAATTTAAGCGAAGTTATTACCAAAAATAATGAATTGATGAAAAAAGAAGAATTGTTAAAAACTCAACAAGAAGATAGTGTAAAAGTAGTTGAAGAGAAGAAAACAGAAAATATGGAAAAAATGGCAACTACGAAAGTTGAAGAAAAGGTAACAGATGGAATTCTAACTTATGTTTTAAGAATAACAGGTAAAACATCACAAATGAAAGCTTTAAGACAATTCTTAGAAACTAACGAAATGAAATTTGAAAAGGTTGATGATAGATAATGAATCAAGTTATATTAGTAGGAAGATTAGTTAATGAACCTGAAGTAATTGAAATTGACGGCGAAATGAAAATCGCAGAGATTACATTAGCAGTTCAAAGAAATTACAAAAATAGTGATGGTACATATGTAGTTGATAATATACCATGTACATTATGGAGGGCAATAGCATTAAATACCACCAATTATTGTCACAAAGATGATGTAATAGGAGTAAAAGGAAGACTTCAAAAGATCGGCAAAGAAGAAATGATAGTAGTAGCTGAAAGAGTAACATTTTTAGCTAGTAAAGGAAAGGAAACAAATAATGAAAAATAGTTTAAATAAAGAAAAATTTGAAATATTATTAAAAGATACAAAAAACACTTTAATAGTAACTGACAATGGAATAGCAATTGTAGGAGAACCAATGCACATATTATTTATGTTTGGTAATTTAGTAAAAAAATTAAATGAAGATATTCCTAAAAAGCATTTAAAAGTTGCTTTTGAATTAGGATTAGGTGAAGAAAAAAATGAATAAAGTAATATTAGTAGGAAGACTTACAAAGGACCCAGAACTTAAAACTACACAAAGTGGTTTAGCAGTTGCTAGATTTACTATTGCTATTAGTCAAAATTTTACTAATCGCAATGGTGAAAGAGGAACTGACTTTATTAATTGTGTAGTATGGGAAAAACAAGCTAGTAATATAGCTAAATACTGTCATAAAGGTAGTTTAATATCAGCAGAGGGTAGACTAACTAATCGCAGTTATGATGCTCCAGATGGCACTAAAAGATATGAAACTTATGTAGTAGTTGAAAGAGTACAATTCTTATCATCTAAATCCGAAAGCGCACCATCAATGCCTGATCCTGAATATGCTCTATATAAATCACAAGAGCCAAAAGAAAATGAACCAGATAAGTTTGAAGAATTTTCAAAAGAAGCTGATTTATCAGGATTAAATGAAGTAACGCTTAATCCTGATGACTTGCCATTCTAATTATGGAAAAAACAATATCTGGTACTCCAAAAGAACTAGCAACAATATTATTTTCACTACAACAAGATAAAGTTTATGAGATTAAGGAAGTTAAAAAAATTCGTAGTCTTTCCGCCAATGCTTATTTTCATAAGTTAATAAATGAATTAGCAAGATATAATCGTTCAATTGGTTTTGCGATATCAGATGAAGAAATGAAAATAGATATGAATTTGTCCTATGGAACTTTAGCAACTGATGATAATGGAAAAGTTATAGGTGCTAAAGTTCCTAAAGGAACAAATATACAAGGCTTTTATCCATATGTTAAAAAATACAAGGAAGAAGATAATTGTGATTGTTACATTTACTATAAAAGAACTAGTGAGTTAAATACAAAGGAATTTACTCAATTAATTAGAGGAGTAGAAGTTAATTGCAAAGAAGTTGGCATTAAAACATTAGATGATTTAGAATTTCAAAAAATGATGGAGGAATATGAACGGGAATATAACAATAGAACAAGCTATTGAACAAATAAATTATTATAAAACTGAATATATGTTGCTTAGTAGTTATGTAAAACATTTAAGAAAAGAAATAACTAAATTAAAGAAAGAAGCAACAGAAAAAGATAATATTATAAATCAATTAAAAAATAATGAACAAGTACAACAAAAATTGTTTTAAGAGGGAGTAAAAATGATAAAAATTTTCTATACAAAAAAGGATAGGGAATTGGTTGATGACTTAAGGGAAGAAATAAAAGATTTAAAAGAGAAAAAAGAAAAAAGTGACAAGATAATTGCTAATAATGAATATGTTTTCTTAGCAGATTTATCAGAAGAAAAGGATAAGAATATTGTGTTAAATAAAGAATTGAGTTCTAAAAATGTAGAAATAAAAAAGCTAAATGGAAGAATTGGTGGATATGTTAAACAAAATAATAAATTACAAAAAGAAAATTCAAATTTTAGAGCACAATTAGATAAAGCAATTAACGATTTAGAATTAGCAACTAAAAGAATAAAAGAACTTGAAAGTAATAGATATTTAAAAGTTGATATTCCAGTAAAGAATCGAAATCACAAGCAAATTATGAAAATAAAATCTGGTGTAAGAACTGGGAAAATAATGAAAGGCATTAATAATGGATGAGGTAAAAAGAGACAGAAGAAATTTATTAATTATTTTAACCATTGCATTTTTTATTAACATGATATGCATTGTTATTGATGTAAAAAATGTTGAAAAAAAGTGTGTTGCTTTCAAAGGTGAAGAAATAATAAAAGATGTATTCTGTTATGAACGAAATGATAAATATTATTGTAAAAAAGATGGTAAAACATTTCAAGTTGAGGAATATAATTGTGACATTTAGGAGAATTCATGACGGGAAATAAAATATTAGAAAAATATAAAAAATATGAAGTACAATTTAATAATTTTGACGACATCATAGAAATAAAACAACCGATAGAAGTAAAGAAATTTGTAGAATTTAAATTAAACTTAATAAGATCAAGAATTAATTATAATGACATTTTAGTAATAGATAGGAGAAATAGAAAAAAATGAAGAAAAAATTTAAATCAATAATTATGATTGTAATGACATTAATAGTAACTTTAACATTAACAGGTTGTACTAGTGCTGAGACAGTAGGATACAACATTAGCAGAGAAAGTGATGAATTTAAAGTAAAAAGAAGAATTACTTTTATAAATTTAAGAACCGGTGATTATTTATTCACAATGACAGGTTTATGTAGTATACAAGGTGGAAATGGTTCTTTAAATGATGAATTAGAAGTAATTTGTAAAACAGGTGAAGATAAATATCAAAAGCATTTTTTATTTTTAGCACAAGAAACTACTTATGTAGTTGAACAATTAGATTATAGTGATGTTTCAAGATATGATTATGAATTTGTATTTAGACCTGAAGCAATAATTCCAATAGAAATTAAAACTGAAACTAGCGGTAATTAATTATTATGCCAAAAGATAGAGAAAAAGAACTCAAATATTTGATATATATAAAAAGTATGTTGATAAAAGAAGCAAAAAAAGAGATAAAACAATATAGAGATGAATTAGAAAATCTATATAAAGAGAAAGAATTAAGTAGGAGGAGAGAAAAAAGGTGAATAACGATGAATTAAGAGATAAATTAAATGAACTTGAGAATTTGGAAGCATTAACATATTTTATTAATGGCAATTGTGATAAATATAAATTTGTTCTTAAAAAAGAAACATTTTGTTTTGGTGGAATAGTAACTGGAAAAGGAGAAATAAAAGTAAGCAAACAAACATTGGAAGATTTCATAGAATATCAAAGTGAAATCTTAAAAGAAGAAATAGAAAGGTTAAAAAAGGAAGAATAAGATGGGATTATTGCTAACAAATAAAGAAAAAGATATTAATATTGGTTATATTGGCTTTGGAATTATTAGAAAATCAATAGCCAATGCTTATAATAAAAAAATCGGTAATTTATATGAAATGATTTATAATCCATTATTTAAAAATTATACTAGTGAAGAAGAAAAATATCTTGATGAAAATTTACCAAAATATTTAGATAAATTTTTATATCATAGTGATTGTGATGGCTATTTTGGAGTTAGAGATGTTAAAGGCATTTATAAAGAGCTTATTAAGTTAAAGCCAACATTTATAAATGAAAATTTACAAAATAAATACAATGATTTATTAGAATTATTTTCATTAGGAAAAAGAATTGATATTTATTAATATAGGGAGGAATAATATGAAAAATAAAGAAATAACGATTTACGAGTTAATAGGACTTATTAAAGATAATAATGCACCTAAAGAGATAAGAATAGATAATAAGATTTGGTATCTTTATAAAAGCAATAAAGGAATATCATATATTGACAATGAAAAAACTTATTTGAAAAGTTGTAGTTTAAATTTTAATTATTATATTGAAGAAAATAAATTAAATGATACAGTTGAAATTCTATCAGAAGAAAATGATGAGTGGGAAGATATAGAATTTGAAGATTGTAGCCTTATATTTTCTGAAAAAGATTTAGATATTTCTTTTAGAAATTTTAGTAGAGCAATTATGTATAATAAAGAACTTATCGAACAACTTATTAAAAATCAAAAATATTTAAGAGAAAAGTTGGAGAGTAAAGATGAATTACGATGATTTTTATTGTGAACCAAGTGAAAGTGATTTGGCAATTCAAGAATTAAAAGAACACTTAAAAAACGAAGTTAAAAGTGAAATCATAAATGAATTAGAACAATTAAAAAAAGAAAACGCTGAACTTCAAGACATCAAAAAGAATAAAAGTAAACTTGAAAATGAATATAAAGAAAAAATAAGACAACTAGAGTTAGAATACAAAGAAAAAGAAAGAACTTTATATAAAAGACCACTTAAAGAATTAGTGGAAATAATACAAGAAGAATACTATTATGTTTGCCAAGAAAATCTTGAAAAAGAGAAGTGTGATAAATGTAATGAAAAAAGACAATTAGAATTAACTGATTGTTATGGTAGAAAACATTATGTAGATTGTATTTGCAATGGAACTTATAAAAGTAAATTTATTGTAAAAGAAAAATATATTGGTAATATTCCTGAAATAAGTAAAAAAGATGATAAATTACATATGTGGCTAGATTTTAGATATGAAAAATGTTGCAATAAAGAAGATTATTATGCTAGTTCAATACATTTTGATAAAGGAGATCTTATTTATAATTTTGATGATTTGATAAGTAAAAATGAAGAAGATATTTTAGACAGATTAAAAAAAGGATTCTACTTTTCTTGTTATACATTTTCAAAAAAAGAAGAAGCACAAAAACTTGCTGATTATTTAAATAAAGAAATAGAAAAGTTGGAGGAAAAATAAAATGCCAAGATTTTATGTAAAGAATAAAGAAAATAAGTGGAATATATTTAGTACTATTGTTGATGATTTTCTTTATGATAAATGGTTATCATTTGATGGGTTATTAGAATGTGTTATTGATGAATTGATTGATGATAAAAAAGAAGAATTAAAAACTTTGCTAACTGATAAACCAACTGTAAATACAATGTCTTATGAAGAAGCATTAGAAAGGAAAAAATAAAATGGAAAAAATGAGTGGAAAAATATATGCTAAAGATTTAGAAAAAATATTACCATTAGATGAAAAAGACATAGGTGAAGGTAGTCCTGAAATATTTGATAAATTATCAGATAAAGTAGTTATTGACCTTCAAAATGCAATGATAGAACAATATTTAGATAAAAAAGCACAACTTATTACTTGGCTCGAAAATAAGATAAAAAAATATGAAAATGATAAACATAATTATCCTCACTTATTTACTTTTTATTCAGGAATATTAGGAGCTTATGAAGAAGTACTAGATTTTGTAGAAAAAGGTGGTAAAGAATGAAACACTTATTAAATATAATAATTAATTTTATAGATAAAAAAATATTAAAAGGTAAATTACCAAAAATGGACATAAGTGATGCTGAAATGGAATATAATATGCAAAAATATGTTGATAATGTAGGAAAAGAACGCGATGTTGAACCTTATTGTGTTCCAACCAAAGAGCACATAGAAATGATGAAAAGGTATTTAAAAGGTGGTAAAGATGAGTGAAGAAGAAGCAGTAAAAATATTACAATATAAAGTTAATAATGTTAACAATGATGTTTACATTGGTGAATTAGATAAACAAAATATAGAAGCAATAAAAGTATTATTAAAATTTATCGAACAATTACAACAAGAAAATGAACATTACAAATATATTTTAACTGAATTTGAAAAATGGCTTGAAGAAAGAATTAATCTTTATAAAATTAATAATCAAGGTTATAGTTATAGGCTAAATAAAGAAGTCTATGATAAATTACAAGAATTGAAAGAAGGTAAGAAATAATGAATAAAGATATTACATTGGAAGATTTAGGATATAATGAATTAATCAAACATAAAACTTATATGTTTTATATAAAACCTTTAAAGGAAAATGTAGAATATGAAAATGATGAGATACATTTAGAATTTAATTTTGAAAATAAGACAATTTGTAAAACTTATGGTGATGATAATACCGTTTGTGAAATAACTGTTGAAGAATTACAAGCAATATATAACAAATGCAAAGAATTAGGGTGGTTAGATGAATAAAGATCAAGAAATTTTGAATGTATTAGAACAATTTAACAAAGGAATAATTGTAGATAACATTAAAGCCGATAGGTTAATTTTAAAAAAACAAGATACTAAGGAATTAGAATCATACATAAAAAAATTAAAACGCCAATTAAAAAAGAAAGAAAATGCATTAAAAGACATAGAAGAATTGATTAAAACAAGAAAAATGTATATTAAAAGTTTTGACAGAAAATTATATATTAACCCAAAATATTATCAACCAATACTTAACATAATAGAAAGGAGCAAAAATGGAAAAACAAATGATTTTTAAAACATTATCTAATTACAAAAAAATACTTCAAGATAAAGGATATAATGTTATTTATATTGGACTATATGGAAGTCAAAATTACAATTTAGATGATGAAGAAAGCGATATAGATGTAAAAGCAATTATACTTCCAAATTTACATGATATAATATTTAGAAAAGTAATAAGTACAACAATAGAATGTGAACAAGGAAATATTGATTTAAAAGATTTAATAACTTTTTACGATGTTATTAAAAAAGGAAATTTTAGTTATATAGAAAGTATAGATACTGAATACTATATAGGAGATAAATATATAAAAGAATTGTTTAAACCATTTAGACCTAATAAAAAAAGCATATTAGGAGCAATGTATGAAAAAAGAAAAGCATTGACACACGAATATCCAAGCAAGTGCAAAGAATTTGAAAAATGGGGATATGATCCTAAACAACATCATCATATTCTAAGATTATATGACTTGTTAAATTATAATTTGCTATATGGTCAAGAAAAAAGTTATTTAACTTATGATAATGGGGATATTAGAAAACAAGAATTGATGAATTATAAAAGAAATAAAAATAATATTCCTTTAAGCATAATAGAAGAAGATAGTGATTTAATAATTGAAAAGGCAAGAAATTTGATTGACTATAATTATTCATACGAATATAAAAGTATAGATGATAAAATAAATGATTATATTGAAAAAAAATTAAAAATAGAACTTGTAAAAGCAAATGATATTTCTTTTGCAAGAGAAATAAGAACCTTTGACAATGATATACCAAAAAAAGATTTGCAAAAATTCCCAATACTAGAACAATATAGAGGAAAAGACATCTCATATATTGTTTATGAAAGTATAGAAATTTTATGAGGCAAAAATGAAAAATAAAAAAGAAAAAACCTACATTTTATGCGATTGGTGAAATGAATGCAGCTGAAATATATAATATTTTATGCAAAGAATTAAATTTTAATACAATGATAGAATTACATAAATTAATATTACATAAAATGACATATTTAGAGGATAAACCAATTAATTGTTGTGAGATTGAAAGAAGTGAAATCAAATGAATGAACAAGAATATAATAATATTTTCCCAGTAGGAACGGTAATACAACCAGCAGTATTTTGTACAAATGGCTTCACTATGAATATGTTTGAAGAGCAAAAGAAAATGGCATTAGAAAATAACTTAAATTACTTAAACAAAAATGATTTTGGTGCTGTCTGGGAATATAAAGAAGGATTAGGAATAGTGAGAATAAAATGAAATTTGAAAAAGAAATTAAAATAGATAGATTACATCGTTGGACTAGTATGCAAAACAAACATGGAGTTAATTTAGAATTGAGTTTTAAACATTTATTAGATCAAAAGGATATGGAAAAAATAACTACTATTACCCAAAATAAAGGTAAAATAAAACTAACTTTAGAAGTAGAAGAACCAATACTTGATGAAGAAGAAAGAAAATACTTAAGTGGTGTTATTAGACCTTTTAGGAATGAAATAAAAAATATTATTAAAGAATGTTATGATGATGAAAAAGAATTTATTAATATAATGTTTAAAGATGACGATTCTATGTCATTTAAAAATTTTAAAAAAGGCACAATGTACAAAAATATGAAATTAAATAAAGAATATAGCTTGAAGGACTTGGAATTATGAAAGAAACTATTGGAATTGATTATGAAAAAGAATATTTAAGATTATCCATAGAAAATACTAATTTAAGAAAAACGAATGAAGAATTAAAAGAAACTATATTAGCTGTGGCTAAAACATATGTTATAATCGATAAATTAAATGATATTATCAGAGACATTGATAGAGAATTAAAAATATTAAATAAGAGAAAATAATTAGGAGATTAGTATGGTATATATAAAATTAGCAATTACAATTATAATGCTCATATTATTAATTATTCAAATAGTTTGCCTTTTTCATAATGAACCGAGAAAAGCAATAATTTTATGTTTAATAATAAATGTTTTAAATTTAATAAATCAATTTATAAGATAGGGATGATTAAATGATATTACGCAAATGGAATTATAAAAAACATAAATATGATCATTATGAAGTGCCAGATAACTGGAATTGTAAAACATATAGTGATGATATGAAGGAAATAGTTAATTGCCCACACTGTGGCAAAGAACTAGAATTCGGTAATTGCTATATTTCATTAGAATTTCATGTTCCATTTTGTGGTTTTGGATACGCAGTATGTAGTGATTGTTATGAAAAAGAGTGGAAAAGGAGGAACAAATATAAAAAATAAACAATGAATATATTAGAAAAAATAATAGAAGTGTCTAAAATATTAGATGAAATAGATAAGTTTGATAATAACATATCTGATAAAATGCTAGAATACAATTATAAATTATCGGACTTATATCATTATATAGAAAATAACAATATGGATAATAAAAAATGTTACAGAATATGTCGAGAATTTAAAAAAGTATTAAAAGAGCGTCGAGAATTTAAAAATAATGTTGAGATAATGAACGAATATAAGCAATTAAAATTAAAATTAACAAGTGGAATTGAAAACAGACAATTATTGTTATCAAGTTTAGGCAAAAGGGTTAAAAGCTTAAATATGCCTTACAAAAATAGAATATACACGGAAGAAGAATTAAAAGAAATAATGGAAGGGTGAAAAATATGATAAAAAAAGAAATATATCCAAAAACGAAAAGATTAAGTTGTAGTGGAGATAAAGTATACATTACTGAAAAATTAGATGGAAGTAATATGTGCATTTTCAAAAAAGAAAATGTTATTTATATAGCACAGAGGAAAAATATATTTTCCATCGATGAATTAGAAGATGTAAAAGATATTCTTTATAAAGGACTTTATGAATGGATTAAAGCAAACAAAGATATATTAAACGATATTCACGAAGGCAGTGTTATTTGTGGTGAATGGCTTGGAATGGGTTGTCTAAAATATACTATTGATGAATTTGATAAAAAGCTTTATATGTTTGCTAAAGCAAATATAGATGAAGAATTTAATTTATATAATTTAATGTATGACCATAACTTATTTAAATATGTATTTGATAGTCAAGAAATTCCTAACTTTATTGGAATAGTACCAGAAGTAGCTGAATTAAATATTTTACCAACTAAAGAACATTTGGATAGTATATATAAAAAATATTGTGAAAAAGTTAAGAGAAATGTTGAAGGATTTGTTATTAATTATAGAAATTTTATTCAAAAATATGTAAGAATGAAAAACGGTAAATTACAAGAACATTTTGATAGAGGTGATTAAAAATAATGGAGGACTAGCATGATATCAGGAAAAGAATTAGCTTTAGATGAAGTATTAAGGGAAATGACTAAATTAAAATATCGTGCTTTAGAATTGGCTGATAAATTAAAAATTGGCTTTTTTGAAATAAGAGCTATAACATATAAAGAAATAATCTCAAGCACGAATTATAGAGGAGATTTAATGTTAAATAGAATGATCAAAGCCGATGGTACTAGAGAAGAATTTGAAGCAGTTAGAGAATCGTATAATGCATATAGAGAAGTAGCGATAAACAAGATAGGAGAAATGTTAGAAACAAAAACAAAAGGGGAATGTATTGTATATTTTAGAGATAATCTTCATTGGAAATGGGATGAAATAGCAAGAATGTTTAATTATACTCCAAGACATTGTAGAAATTTATATAAATCAGAAAAAAAATAAAAAATTTCCTATTATTTCCTACTATTTCCTATTTTTTTGGGGTAATATGATATTATGAGATAATTATAAATAAATTATCTTATATGTCAAAACCCCTGATACTTAGTAACTTATAAGCTACTAACACTATCTTAATTGATAGTGTACTGATAATATAGGAAATCAACCTATATGTATGGCTATGAAGCATTTGAAAGATCCCGAGATTTGCAATATCGTGTTTTAGTAAAGACTTAATAGTGGGAGGCTAACGAAACCTAATATGTACATATATATTATCGGTATAGTATCAATTAAAAGGTACTACCAATGGGGATAAAGAGCATAGAAATATGTTCTTTTTTATTGAAAGGAATTGAAAATGAAATTTTTATCTGTATTATTAACAATAGTATTTTTAATGTTACAAATTAATGGAGCTATTGATTGGCCTTGGTATGGAATAATAAGTCCTATACTTATTGTTTTAGGAGTTAAAATAGCATTATGGCTAATTGGATTAATTATTTTATTACTTGCCACTATATTTATTAAAGACTAAGGAAATGATATGAAGTTTAAAATAAATAACCGTGAATGGAAAATAATAGAGTTATCTCAGGAAGAAATAAGGCAAAAAATAAAGAATTATGATGGTACAATAGAAGAAACAGGACAATATTTTGGCACAACACATCCAAAATATCAAGTTATATATATTGATAAAAATTTACATATACAACAAAAACGCCAAACCTTACTTCATGAATTAATGCATTGTTATTTAGTTAGCTATTTATTTGATATGAATAACTTAACTGAAGAAAATTTATGCGATATTAGTGCTTGCTCACATGATATTATTCATGAAATAGTAGAAAGCTATTTTAATAGATAAATTTTTTTCATAGAAGGTGATACTAATTATGAATATAAATAATGTAATAAAAATAAAAATGTTTCAATTATCAAAAAAATATAATATATCACTTGTTGAATTAACGACAGTAAAAGCCAATAAATTAAATAAAGCATATTTATTTAATTACAAATCTATTAGAAAAAACGGAAAAAATATAAAAAAGACTTTTTATAACAAAAGAGATTTAGCGAGCTGGTTAATATGCCTAGAGTAAAATTAACTGATGAAAAGAAGAAAAAAATTATAGCAGATTATGTTAGTACTCAAAATTATTCTGAAACAGCAAGGTTAAATAAAACCACTGACACTACTGTTAGAAAAATAATTAAACAAAATCCTGAATGTTTGAAAAAAGTTGAAGAAAAAAAAGAAGAAAATACTAAAACTATGTTAGAAATGATTGATAAAACTAACACAAAAAGATTAAGAACGATTTCTAAAATAGTTGATGCAATTGATAATAAAGTAAACAAAATAGATGCTTTTACAAATGTTAAAGACTTAGCAAGTGCTTATGGAATTTTAATAGATAAAGAATTAAAATTTGCTGAAATGAGAAATACAAACCAAGAGGAAGAAAAACCTCTTATTTTTATGCCAGCAAAAGATATTGGAAAAGCATTTGTAGATGTAAATAGATATATAGATGATAGAAGATATTTAGAATATTGGCTTGAAGGTGGAAGAGCTTCAATTAAATCTTCTTATGTCAGTGAGAAAGCTATTGAAATATTAGAAAATAATCCTAATATGTGTGCTATATGTATTAGGAAAGTAGGAAATACATTAAAAGATAGTATTTATAGTCAAATGCTATGGGGAATTGATAAATTATCAGAAAGCTATCCAAAAGTTAAAGAGCATTGGAAAGAAACAAAAAGCCCTTTAGAAATAAGAAATACTGATACAGGACAAATTATTTATTTTAGAGGAGCCGATGATCCAGGTAAAATAAAGTCAATAAAACCTCCAAAGGGTAAATACATTGGGTTAGTTATATATGAAGAATTTGACCAAATGAATGGTATGAATGAGGTTAGAAAGATAGACCAATCTGTAATCCGTGGTGGAAATGATTTTATAGTGTTTAGAATATACAACACTCCAAAATCAAATAATCATTTTGTAAATAAGGAAAAAATATTACCTAAATCAAATAGATTGGTACATAATAGTACATACTTGGATGCACCAGTAGAATGGTTAGGGCAACCTTTTATTGATGAAGCAAATTTTGTGAAAGAAACGGCTCCAAATATATATGAAAATGAGTATTTAGGGAAAGCCACTGGTGATGGTGGAAATGTTTTTGAAAATGTTGAATTAAGAGAAATTACAGATGAAGAAATAAGTAATTTTGATTATTTGTATCAAGGCATAGACTTTGGTTGGTATCCAGATCCATTAGCATGGAATAAAATGTGTTATCAACCTAGCAAACTTACTTTGTATATATTTGATGAATATGTAGTTAATAAAACGAGTAATGCCAAAGTTTGGGAAGATTTGCAAAAAGAAAAAAATGTAAAAAATGATGATTTAATAACAGCAGATAGTGCAGAGCCAAAATCTATAGGAGATTTTCAAAGTTATGGATCATTAATGCGAGGAGCGAAGAAAGGACCTGATAGTGTGGAATATTCAATGAAATGGTTAAGCAGTTTAGTAAAGATTGTAATAGACCCTAAAAGGTGCCCAAAAACTGCTCAAGAATTTACTACTTACGAATATGACCAAGATAAAGACGGAAATTATATTAGTGGTTATGTAGATAAGAATAACCATAATATAGATGCTGTGCGATATGGGCTTAATCCAATTTGGAGAAGAAAAGGAGAATAATAATGTTTAAACTATGGTGGAGTAAAATACTTGCTTTATTTGGTAAAAAGCAAAATAATGATGACAATCAAATGGAAACGAATGATAAATTTACTATCGATTATGAAAATACGAGAGATATAAACTTTACGGCAATATTTGCTAACAAAATTGCCAATTATGTTGTTAATGATTCTAACATTGATTTATTAGGCGACGATAATAGAACTGAATTAATAAAGAAAGTATTAAAAAAGTTAAGGAAGAAATTAAAAAAAATTGTAGCGAGAGACTTAGGAACAGGTGGAATATTAGTTGTACCTTATGTTTCAAACAATAAGATATATTATGATATTGTATCTCAAAATAGATTGTGTATTAACAAAAAAATAGGAGATGAGATAGTTGATTGTACTATAATGTCGGAACATATAGTTAAGAACAAAAATAATTATTATCGTTGGACGGATTATACATTGAATAATAACATTTTATATATTAGATACAGAGCTACTTTAGATGGAGACCAAATACCAATGTCAGCAATTGGTGAATGGAAAGACATAGAAGATATAGCAATTTCTAATGTTGAAAAAATGCCATTTATGTATATTAAATCTCCGATTGATAATAGACATGAAAGTGATGATTATGGAGTACCTATTACTTATGGCTGTGAAAAACAAATTAGGGATATTAAAGAAACATTAAATCAAATATTAAGAGAATATAACTTAAAAGAAGCATTTGTTGGAGCAGATATAACTATGTTTAAAGGTGATGATGCATTACCATCTAATGGTCTATATAAAAAAATTAATGCAGGTGAAGATGACTTTTGGGAAGTATTTGATCCCGCTATTAGAGATACTTCATATTATAATAAATTAATGCAACAATGTGCTTTGCTAGAAAAACAAATTGGAACTAGTAGAGGAATTATAACTGATCCATTGTCAACTTATCAAAACACTGATGAAACAAGAAGAGCATTATATGATACGTTTAGCATTGTTGATGATGTAAGGGATAGCATAGCTGAAGGTTTAGAAGATTTTATATATGCTTGCAATGTGTTAGCAAATTATTATAACTTAACTCCAATGGGAGATTATGAATTAAAAATTGATTGGGATTATACATTTATAGAAGATAGCTCAAGTAATTTTAATCAATTACTTCAAGGTGAATCGAGAGGAGTTATAAAAAAAGAAGAAGTTAGACAATTTATTAAACCTGAAGAAACTTTAGAAGAAGCACGAGAAGCAATAGAAGAAATAAAAAAAGAAACCCCTACAACAAAAGATTTATTAGGTGAATAATGCTAAGCGAAGAAGCATTAGAACGCTTATCAGAACGATTAGTTGATAGAATAGAAGAATTAAATCTATTTATGATTAATAAACTGGGAAAGCAAATAAATAAAATAGGGACATTAACTCCAACACAACTAAGAGAAGTAATGCAATCAATTAAATATGGTAATGACATGAATGAAATAATTAGTAAAATTGCTGAAATAACTAATAAAAGTATTAAAGATATATATGATATTTTTGAAGAAGTAGCAAAGAAAAATCAAACATTTGCAAAGCAATTTTACGAATATAAGAAAATAAACTTTATACCTTATGACAATAATATAGAGTTAAAAGAAATGGTTAATGCTTTAGCAAAAATAACAGCAGATAAATTTACCAATATTGCAGAAACTTCTTCGTATGCAATATTAAATGGCAATGGAATTTTAGAATATACTAAATTGAGTGAAGTGTATCAAAAAATTACTGATGAAGCAATTTTAAATATTTCTATGGGAAGAGATAGTTTTGAACAAACTATGAGAAAAGTTATGAAAGAATTAACTTCAAAAGGCATTCAAGAAGTTAATTATGCTACTGGATACCATAGAAGATTAGATAGTTCTATTAGAATGAATTTAAATGATGGGATAAAAAATTTATCAAATGAATTACAAGAAAAATTTGGTAAAGAATTTGGTGCAGATGGAGTAGAAGTTGTACATCATATATATCCAGCTCCTGATCATTCGAGCAGCGAAAAACCTGGTTGGTTTGATATAGACGGGAAACAATTTAGCATAGAAGAATTTGATAAAATTAACAATAATCTTAATAGACAAGTAAGTGATTTAAATTGTAAGCATTTAAAAGTACCAATAGTATTAGGCATTAATAAACCTTTATATACCGATGAGCAATTAGAAGCTGATAAAAAAGCTAATTTAAAAGGTTTTGAATTTGATAGTGAACATTACACTATGTATGAAGGAACACAACTTCAAAGACATATAGAAACTAAAATAAGGCAATATGAAGATAGGCAAATAGGAGCCAAAGCTATAAATGATACTGATGAAATATATCATTGTCAAGAAAAAATCAATCAATTAAGGCAAAAATATCAAGAATTGCATAATGTAAGTGGGTTGCCTACTAGAATCGAAAGATTGAGAGTTGAGGGATATAAAAAAGTTAGCATAAAGAATGCAAATAATATTAGTAATAATTATATAGATGCAACAAAAGATTATTTGGAAAAAGCTACACCAAATAGTCATGAAATAAAATATGATGATTATTTTATAGATGATAATAGTATAAAACATCCGATTGAAGGAAAAGAAACTGTTCATCCAATACCTAAAAGTGGAGATGAATATAATATGGCATTATGGTTGAAAGAAACATTTGGCGGAGATATACATATAGTTCCAAGAATAACAGATATTAGCAATAGTGGTTTAAAAGTTCCAACACCAGATTATAGATGGAATAATAAAAAATGGGATTTAAAGACTCCCACTTTAAATGGTAAATTTGAAACTGCCATTGAAAGATTCATGAAACAATCGAAAACTAAAAAACAAGCAGAAAAATTTATTATTGATTTTAGACATTTTAAAGAAAAATCAAATGATGAAATTATTGAATTGGCAATGAAAACCTTAAATAATCCTTATAGAGGATGGATAGAAGATTTGATTTTAGTAAAAGGCGATGAATTAATAAAAATATTTTCTAAAGCAAAATAAAAAAAGAGCCCTCGTCGGGCAAATGCCCAGCGAGGAACTCCTCATGTAAATTTACATTTACATATTATCATATTATATGAATTTTGTCAAATTTCATACTATATTTTGTGTATTTTATTATTAGTGTACTGATAATATAGATATCAATTAGTCGATTGGTAACACTTAATGAGAACAAGTGGTCTCAATATATTATCAGTACAGTGCTTATAAAATAGCACTATGTAACTCATCTACTTAATGTAGAAGGAGCATCTGATTTTGTTAATGATAAGATTATTAACAATTTCTGTATAACTCGATAGAAATATCGGGTTTTTTCGTGTGGCATAGCAATGGTAGGACTAGCAAATATCTAAAAATCTAGGAGGACACAACCTCTGTAAAAAGTGGAAGGAGAGTAAAGATATATGAATGATTTTTTAGAAAATTTAGAAATTGGAGAGGGAAAAGCAAAACTTTCAAAAGAAGAAATTAAAAGTATTCTTACAGAAAATGGAAAAATAGTTAATGTAGAAGTAAAAAAAGCTGAAGACAAGCTAAATAATCAAATAAATGATTATAAAAAAACCATTGATGATTTAAATGAAAAATTAAAAAATGTTCCTGATTCTAATGTACTAGAAGACCTAAAAAAACAAATTAAGGAATTTCAAGATAAGGAAAACCAAAGAATAGCCAATGAAAAGGCGAAACAAGAAGATGAAGTATTAACTACTAACATCTTAAATTCACTTAAAGACAAAAAGTTTGCAAGTGATTATGCGAAAAATGGATTGATTGCTGATATTAAATCTGAATTAGGTAAATCCGAAAACAAAGGAAAAGGCATAAACGAAATAGTTGATTATCTAACAAAAGACAAAAGCGGTATTTTTGAAAATCCAAATAAACCAGCAAATATGCCTGGAATGGGAAATGTAACAACCGAAGTTACAAAAGAAGCTTTTGAAAAAATGGGATATAGAGAAAGACTTAAATTAAAGCAAGAAAATCCTGAACAATTTGCCGAATTAAATAAGTAAGAAAGAGAGAGTGATAAAAAATGGCAAAAGATGTAACAAAATTAGAAAATATGATTGATCCAGAAGTTATGGCCCCAATGATTAGTGCCAAACTTGAAAAAGCTATTGTGGAAACTCCATTTGTAAAAGTAGATACTACTTTACAAGGACAACCAGGTAGTACAATAACAGTACCAAAATATAAATATATTGGTGATGCTGAAGATGTTGCTGAAGGCATTGAAGCTGGTACTGTTAAATTAGAAACAACTAGTGAAGAATACAAAATTAAAAAAGTAATGAAAGCAGTTACTTTAACTGATGAAGCAGTATTAAGTGGTTATGGTAATCCAGTAGGAGAAACAAATAATCAATTAGCACTTGCTATCAAATCTAAAGTTAATACAGATATTATTGATGCATTATTAAC
This sequence comes from uncultured Bacilli bacterium, assembly GCA_947632205.1. GTDB lineage: Bacteria > Bacillota_I > Bacilli_A > RF39 > UBA660 > SIG200. The sequence continues at coordinate 13,911 of CANROK010000007.1, read as the reverse complement.
AGCTTCACTAACTCATAGTGAAAAAGGTGTTATTGGATATGCTGGAATTGTTAATGCAATTGATAAATTTAATGAAGAAGTAAATACAGATAAAATAATGTATGTATCACCTGCTCAAGTAACTCAATTAAGACTTGATCCTGATTTTATTAGTGCTGATAAATATGATAATAAAGTAGTAATGACAGGTGAAATCGGAAAAATTGCAAATGCAAGAATTGTACCTAGTAGAAAAATTACTGCTAGCGAAAGCAAATTTAAATGCCCAATTGTTCAACTAAATCCTGAACCAATGACAGATGATGATACACCAGCAGTAACTGTTTATCTAAAACGCGATATTAATGTTGAAACTGAAAGACATACTCTTTCAAGAACAACAGATATTTCTGCAGATGAAAACTATATTGCAGCTTTAACTGATGAAAGTAAAGTTGTAATTGCTGAATTTGCAGAAACTGCTACACCCTAATGAGCCCGAAGAGGGCGAAATTAACTCTGTAACAGTTAATTTAACTTCTGATACATTAAAAGTATCCGAAGCTATAGCCGATAAAGAAATAGGTTCTGTTTCAATAGATGGTGGAACAGAACCTTATTCTTATGAATTAACTGGAACAGATGCTGATAAGTTTAAAATAGAAGAAACAAAAATAAAGATTAAGGAAAATCTTACCGAAGCAAAAACTTATACAGCAAAAGTAAAGGTTACTGATAAAAATAGTAAAGAAAAAGAATCATCAGAATTTAATCTTACAGTAGAGCAAGATAAAATAAAAGTAAGTATTCCTAGTGGAGAAACTTCTTTAAATCTTGGTGAAAAGACAGTTCAAGATTTAGTTGAAAATTTAGTTCTTGATAATGATACTCCTACTGGTGCTTTAAAATATGTTGAAAATTGGACCGAATTTTCTAAAACTGATAATACTGGAAACTTTATTCCTTTATATTTTGAAGAAGCAAAGGGACAAGCAAAAGGAACAATTAAGTGTGAACTTAAAGGTACCGGCGCTAAATTAAAGAAACCTGTTGCAGTTGATGAAAAAGATGGATTAATAGTAATACAAATTCATGATAATGATAACACTATTAAAATTACCAGTGAAGGAAAAGAAACTATAACACTTAATTTAAGTCAATTAGAATTAAAAAAGAATTAATAAAGGAATTTATTTATGAAATTGAATAATCAATATCTAATCTATGAAGAATATCAAAAATTAGGTGGAATTATTGATAGGCAAACATTCCAATTATTGGAATATCGCGCTGAAAAAGAAGTGGATAGACAAACATTTAATAGATTTAGAAAGATTAAAGAATATCCTATTGAATTGAAAATGTGTATTTTCGATTTAATTACACATATTAATAATATTTATTCAGGCGATAGTAGTGTTATTAGTGAAACTATTGGAAATTATAGTATTACAAGAAAAAATAAAGAGGAATTAAACAAAGAAAGCGTTAGTTTAATTGCCAATTATCTTCAAAATACAAAAGTAAATAATATTCCAGTGCTTTATAGAGGAGCAGATATTAATGATAACTAATAAAAGTATTACATTATTTCATAAAACACCAAATAAAGGAACAATAAAATGGGAAAGTTATTATATAAACCATGTCATGTGGCAAGGTGGAGAAGGGGCAAGTATTAATAAAGGTTATGAAAAAGCTAATGATATAACTCTTTTTATACCTTATGATAAAAACCCAAACTTAGATGATATCCCTATAAAAAAAGGTGATATTATAGTTGAAGGAATAGTTAATCAAAGCATTGAAATGCAAAGCGACTTGAAAATGGCTAATTATAACATAACCACATTAATTAAAAATAACTATGGAAGTTATAATATGCAACATATATTTATAGGAGCAAAATAATGATTATATTTCCACCAGTAAACACAATAAAAGCAGATTTAGGAATCAAAGATGGTGGCCCTGTCCATGCATTTTTTACCGAGACTTGTTTCAAATATATGATGCCTTTTACTCCAGGTGGTAAAACTAGTCATTTAAACTATAATGTAATGCTAAAAACTGATGAAATTGATTATTATAGTCCTGATGCACATTATTTGTATAATGGGATTTTGTATGTTGATCCTAAATATGGAAAAGGAGCTTTTTTTAATGAAAATTTTGGCTTTTGGTCACGGCCTGGAATAGCGAAAATTTCAAGTGGAAAAATTCTTAAATATCATACACCTAATACAGGTGCATTTTGGGATGAAAGAATGTGGAATGCTAAAGGTGATTCAGTTATTAAAGAAGTTCAGGATTATATAGATAGGAGCAATTAAAATGGATACAAAAACAGAAACAAAAATAAACAAGATAAGAGAATATTTTATAAAAAATAAAATAATTGATGAAGATTCTTGCATTAATGTGGATTTTTTGGGTGAAGAACCAACTGAATTTGCAATAATGCCTATCCCGGTTAATCCTATTGTAAAAAAATATATAACAGGACAAAGTTATAGACAATTTGTTTTTCAATTAATAAGCCGTAATTTTTATAGCGCTGATGTAATGCAAAATATCTCAAATAGTGCTTTTTATGAAAAATTATGTGAATTAATTGAACTTAATAATAAGAAGAGAATTTTGCCTGATATTGATGGAATAGACAAAATAGAATGTTTAGACAATGGAGCTATTTTGAATACTACCACTAATACTGCACAATATTCAATTCAAATGAGAATTTTATATTTTAAGGAGGCAATATGAAAAGTATAAAATTTAAAAAAGAATGCCTATACAAGGGCAAGAAATATATCGTTGGAAGCGAATTAAAAGATTTTACTAAAAATGATATAAATTCAATAATAAAATTAAATGAAAAAGGTTTCATTGAACCACTAAGTCTAAATGAACTAAAAGCAATAGCTGATGGTTCATTTTTTAATGTGAAAAAGGAGGAAAAATAAATATGAAATATAAAAAAGTCACAAGAGACCAAATAATGTCATTTTTAAATGTTAAACCAGGTACTGAAGCACAAGATTGGGCAATAATTGGTGTTGGTGTAACAGATTATGGCCAAGACCTAAACCCTCAAGTAAATACTGAAAAGTGGATAATTCATAAAAATGCAACTAATACCTTAGAAAGTTATCAAGTCCAAGGTGATGTTTCACAAACATGTTATTTTGGTGATCCAGTATATGATTTTGTTAATAATATAAGAAGAACTTTAGCAGTAGGAGATAAAGTTGAAACTCAAATATTAGATGTTGACACATACGATGCTAAAGAATTAAGTCAATATAAAGCAACACTTAGTAATTGTATGGTAGCTGTTACATCTTATGCTAAAGGTGAAAACCCTGCTATAGAATATTCAATTTATTATAATGGTGATCCTGAACAAGGAACAGTAACCATTGCCGATGGTAAACCAACATTTGTTGCTGAAGTAGGAGAGTAAGGGTTAGATAAATCTAGCCCTTTTTTAAAATGAAAGGAATTTTTAATGGAAAAAGTTATTAAGATTCAAAAAAGCAATATTTTAATAGTACCAATAGTTGATGAAAATGATAATCCAACAGGTGAACAATTAGCATTTGATTTAGAAGATATAGATTTGCTTTTAAGATATCAAGAAATAAATGATAAACATCGTGAATATGTCAATTATGTAAGAAATCAATTTGCGGTAATTAATAAAAAGCAAGATGTAAAAGATAAAAATGAAATCATGAGTAGAAACGAAAAGGAAAAGTACAATATTGTTAGAGACTTTTATAAAAAAGAAACTGAACTATTAGACAGCTTTTTAGGAGAAAATGGTACAAAAAAAATATTAAATGGAAGAAAACCATATTTTACAATGTTTGAAGATATATATAAAATGCTAGAACCTATATTACCTGAACTTGAAAACAATTTGAAAAGTATTGATGACAAAATAAAAACAAAATATAAAGCTGAAATTTCTAAGGAAGAAAATATTTTAGAATAATGCAAAATCCTGAATATGTGAGAATTAAAGATAAAAAATATAAAATCAATACTGATTTTAGAATTGCGTTAAAATGTAATGAAATAGCTCAAGATACTACAATCTCTGATACAGAAAGAGGATTGGCAATTATTTACTTACTATATGGTGATGCCGGTTATGATGATAAAGAAAATCGACAAGAACTTCTTAATTTAGCTGTGAAATATTTAAAATGTGGTGATGATGAAGTTGAAAAATTAAACGAAAAGCCAGATATGGATTTAATACAAGATTATCGTTTAATAGAAGCAAGTTTTAGGTCTGATTATGGAATAAATTTGACTAAAGAAAATATGCATTGGTGGGATTTTTATACATGCTTAAATGGACTTACCGATAAATGTGTATTGAATAGAGTAAGAGATATTAGAACATGTGACTTGAACACAATTAAAGATTCTAAAGAAAGGAATAGAATTAAAAAACTTCAAAAACAATTTTCATTAAAAGAAAAAGAAATTCCTTTAACAGCAAATCAAAAAGAAGCCCACGATAAATTCTATGAGTTAATGGGAATAACTGAAAAGGAGTGATTTTGGTATGGCAAAAAATTTAGTAATAAAAACAACACTAAATAATAGTGAATTTGATAAAAAATACCAAAAATTAGTAAAAGAATTAAGCTATGCTGAAGAAGAGCAAGAAAAAATTAACAATCAAACTGATAAGTACAAAGAGCAATTAGATTTGAATGTTCAAAAGCAAAAGGAATTATCTGATAAAATAGAAGAAACAACTTCTAAAATTCAACAAATGAATGCTATTAAAGAAAAAGATGGTATATTATCATCTAAGGAGCAACAAAATTTAAACAATCTTACTAATCAATATAACAAATTAATTTCGAAAAATGAAACATTATCTTTTCAATATGATGGATTAAATGCTAAAATAGATGGTCAAAACATAAAATATCAAAAATCAGTTGATAAAGTTGAAAATATAAAAAATAAAATTCAAGAGTTAATTGATAAATCACATAAGCTTGATTTAAATGGATTTGAATTAAATTTAAAAGACATCGGTAAAGATCTTGTTGAAAATATTAAAAAGGTTGGAAAATGGGTTATAGCTATATTTGGAATTAGAACTGCTTTATCTCTTATTACGAGAGCTACTAATACAATTACACAATATAATGATAATTTAGCTAATAAAATTGAAAGTATTAAATATACACTTGCTATGTCACTTGAACCTATCGTTACTAGATTAGTAAATTGGGTATATAAATTAGTACAATATGCTAATTATATATCTGAAAAATGGTTTGGAGTTAGTTTATTTGCTAATGCAACTGCAAAATCAACAGCAAAAGCTGCTAAATCAGCAAAAGATATGAAAAAATCATTACAAGGTTATGATACTGCAAATGTATTACAAGATAATAATTCTAATTCATCTGCTGGTTCAACTGGTGGCATTGATGCTATGAAGCCATTATCAGAATTGGAAGTTCCTAATTGGATAAAATGGATTGCCGATAATAAAGATATAGTTTTGGGATTTTTTATTGAATTAGCTACAATTATAGGGATTATTAAAATAGCGGAATTAGTTTCTAAATTTAGTGGTTTATTAACAATATTTAAAGGTTTTAGTGGATTACAAATAGTTGGAATTATAGGTGGAATTGCATTGGCTATTACTGGTTTAATACAAACAATAAGTTCAATTATCACATTTATTAAAGATCCTACTTGGGAAAATTTTAACAATATTTTAATAGGAATAACAGTTACATTAGCCGGTGCAGCATTAGCAATGATTGCATTTAATGCAACTAATCCAGTTGGATGGATAATTTTAGCTGTAGATGCTGTTATAGCACTTATTGCAGTTCTAGGAAGTTTAATTCCTAAATTATTTGAAGATAAAGCTCAAATTTTGGACACTAAAGAAGCGCAAGATCAATTAACTGAAGCTATTAATAATTCTAAAAAAGCTACTGATAGTTATATTGATGCCGTAGATAATGCTGAAGAAGCTGAGAAAAGATTAGCCGAAGCAGAAAGAAAAACCGGCTTAAGTGGTGAAGAATTATTTAAACAAGTTCAAAACGGAACATTAGATTATAAAAATATGAATGAAGCTCAAAGAGAAGTTTATAAAGCATATTTAAATAATCAAGCTGCTCAAGAAAAATTAAAAGAATCTTCTGAAGAATTAGCTAAAGCTAAAGAGGAAGAGAAAAAAGCTTCGTGGGAGAACCAACTTGCAATTGCCAAAGAAACTGAAAATTATGATGAATTAAAAAAGTCTGTTGTAGAAGCAATGGAAAAGGGAGAATTAAGTGCCGATGAAGCTAGAGATTATATCGAAAGAGCAATGACCGGAACCAGTAAATCTTTTAAAGATACTTTTACAAAAGATTTACCCGATAACATTAAAGAAGGATTAGATCCAAATAGATATGAAAGTGCATTTAATAAATTCAAAAATAAAATAAGTGAAGTTTGGGAAGGTGTAAAAAAAGGCGCTAAAAGTGCTTTTGATAAAGTAAAATCTTGGTTTGGATTTTCTTCTGGGGGAATTGTTGTAGATGGTGAAGTAACAGGATTTAAATCAGGTGGTGTAGTTAATCAAGGTAAAGTTATTAAATTAGCTTCTGGATCTATTATTAATAACCCTGGACATGGTGTCCCAATTACAAGAGCTATTGGTGGAGAAGCAGGAGCAGAAGGTATCTTACCACTTACCGATGAGCAAGCAATGGCAGAATTAGGAAAACAAATTGGAAGATGGGTTACAGTTAATCTTTCATTAAATAATTATCTTGATAGTAGATTATTGGCGCGTATTATGGAGCAAATAAATGCAGAAAATGCTTTTGCAAGAAATGGAGTGTAATTATGATATGTGATTTAGAAGAACTAAGTAAGACGATACCTATCACAGCACATACTGATACCCCACAAGACAATTGGGCCAGTGATACCGGTAGAAATAGTAATAGTGCAAAGTTTTCTGGCACATTTATATGTTATACAACTCAACTTGTAATTGAAGTAGGTGAAACTACTCAAGAACAAATGACAACTTTAAAAAAATATATCCAAAAGCCAATTTTTCAAATACGATATCTAAATAGCGATAAAGGTTTATGGGTTACAGAAAAATTCTATGGTACACCAATACCAGCAAAAAAAGATTATTGGAAAGGCAAATATAAATCATTTAGCGTAACATTGACAGGAGTGGAGCCAAGAGATGAAGTATTGTGATATTATACAAACTGAGGGTAGAAGATTTAAAAAGAAAATTAAATACATTGTTGATGAAATTGAAACTATTTTAGATATTGATGACTTTGTTAGGGCAAAATTAAAATTTAATGCTTCAATAGTAGGCACAGTTATGAAATCTCTAGAATTAGAAACAAAAACACCAGTTAAAGGTGAAATATATTTAGAGATAACTGCATTTTTAGATAGTGAAAATACTGATACTAGAATTTATGGACCTTATTATTTAAAGGAAGAACCGGTTTACAATGCAGATAGTAAAACATATACTCATATTTGTTATGATAAATTTGTCCATACAATGACAGATTATAAACCTATTACTATAGAATATCCAACTAATGTGTTGGATTTTTTTAAACAACTATGTATTGAAAATAATTTGACAACTGATATCGAAGAACTTCCTAATGGGAAGCGAATTATTAATAGCGATATTTTCGATGGTATAGGGTTTACTAATAGAGATGTCTTTGATGATATTGGCCAAGCAACAGGAACCTTATTTATGATAGAGGGCAATGTCGTAAAAAAATGCGAATTTAATTCAAATGACATAGCTAAAATTAATGATGATATTTTAAGAAATCAAAATATATCATTTGGAAATCATTTCGGTCCAATTAATTCAATTGTACTTTCAAGAAGTGCTGATAGTGATTTTATTTATAAAAGAGATGAATCTTTGGATCATTGGAATGAATTTAAGATTCAAGATAATCAATTGATGAATGATAATAATAGATCTGATTATTTAGATGAATTATATGATAAATTGAGTGGAATAGAATACGATATTTACGATACCGAATTAACAGGTTATGGTGGCTTTAATCCGCTTCAAAAAATAGAATTTACAACAGGTAATAATATATATAATTCCTTTGCATTTAATAATGAAATAGAGTTTACAACCGGTTACAAGGAAACAATTTATACTGAAATGCCTGTTGGTTCTATAACAGATTATAAAGTTTCAAATAATACTGACAAAGGGTTAAAGCAAGCATACTTGATTGTAAACAAAAAATTAAATGAAATAGAAGCTTCTGTCACTAAAACCGAAAAAACAGTAAATGAATTATCGGATTTAATAAAAGACTTTAATGTTGAATTAGATATAAATAATCTTTTAATACCAGTTGATGAGAAGAATAAACCTATAGAAACTACTGATTATATAATTAATCATAATGAAAATTTCAAAGGAGCTCAAATTAAAGTAAAACCAACTCTTGTAAAAGAAATTAGTGGTATTACAGTTGGGTTAACAGATGAAACTATAAGAATTTCAGTAAGTAGTGCAAATGCTATAGAAAATCTTACAAATGAATTGGAATTGATTTTTATTTATAAAGATGGAGAAACACCATATAGTATAACCAAAAAATTAATGGTGATATTAGCTCCGAAAGGTGAACAAGGAATACCAGGAATTAACGGAACCAATGGTACTAACGGAACAAATGGTGTATCGTCATATACGCATATTAAATATTCTGAAGATGGTGAAACATTTACTCCAGCAGATGATGAGTATGAATTAGGAGAAAGACCAAGTGCATATATCGGTATGTATGTTGATTCTATCGCAACTGATAGTACAAGATTTAATGATTATACATGGTATAAGTTCAGTGGAGATATAGATGGAACTTTATTAGATTTACAAAAACAAATTAATGATAATGCAACTAAAGCAAATAATAATATACAAGATTTAAATAAAAAATTAGAAGATAAAGCAGATTCATCAGCTATAACAGAATTGCGAGAAAGTGTTAATGATGTTATAACATCAAATTCTAGAACAACAACAATAGTTGAAGAAATTCTTCAAAATGGTGTAAGTCAAGTTAAAACTGAGACTAACTTTACTTTTAATAAAGATGGTTTAAATTTGGATAAAACCGGTGCTAATACCGGTTCAAAATTAAATGAAGCTGGATTTGAAGTTAAAGATAAAACTGGTTCAACAGAAGAAACTTTATCATATAACGGATTCGTTAATGATGAAATGGCTAAAAAATCAGAACTTTTAAAGAAGTTTTTAGGTACTACAGTAAATTATGCAAGAAATAGTTTAATTGAACAATGGTTGTCTTTTAAAAATTGGCGATTAGAAGAAGTAGATGATTCGATTTTTGGAAACGGAATCGGATTTTTCAAGACAGGAGATTAATTATGTTATATGTAAAATTAAATATTCAAAGATTTGCAGCATCATTATCACTAAGTATAACTGAAAGTGAGCCAAACATAGCTGAAAATACATCTCAAGTTACTTTAACAATAACAGCAACAAGAACTAGTGGTACAACATATTGGGATGATCCTCATAGCGGTACTGCTTATATAGATGGTCAAAGCATTGGATTTTCTTTAGCTTTAAAGAAAAATCAAAAGACCGGTTCAACTTCAGTAACAGCAACTGTTAAACATAATAATGATGGTAAGAAGACAATAACATGTTCAGCATCAATAGCAACAGGTACTTCTTCTGGAACCATTTCAGCTCAAGAAACTTTTACATTGATGACGATTCCAAGAACAAGTTCATTTAGTGCTTCTGATACTCAAATAGAGGGAACTTGCATAATTAGAATAAATAGAGCATCAACAACATTTACTCATAATTTAACATATAGCTTCGCTGGATTAACAGGAACTATAGCAACAGGAGTGGCTGAATATCAAGAGTGGATAATTCCTACTAGTTTTTATGCTAAGATACCAAATGCTAAAAGTGGTTCTTGTACTATTACATGTACAACGATATCAGACGGAAATACAATCGGTTCAACTAGTATTACTATTAATGTATCATGTAACGAAGAAAAGTGTAAACCAACGTTATCAGCAACAATAATAGATACAAATACTGCAACAAAAAATTTAACTGGATCTAGTTCAAAATTAGTAAAGGGATATTCAACTGCTAGAATAACTCCAACAGCTACGGCTAAAAATGGTGCGACTATTTCGTCAAAGATAGTAGAAGGTCAAGTGGTATCTTCATATTTGGATATATCAAAGGTTGGTAAAAACACTTTCTCAATAACTGCGATTGATTCGAGAGGATTTCAAACAAATATTGTTTCAACTGCTACAATGGTTGATTATGTTCCTTTAACTTGCAGTGCAAAAGTTTATAGACCAGTTCAAACTGAAAGTACAGCTATGCTAGATATATCAGGAAATTATTTTAATGGTTCATTTGGCAGTACTTCTAATGCTTTAACTTTGAAATGGGAATATAGAAAAAAAGGTGCTTCATCATGGAATACTGCTAAGACAATAACTCCAACAATTACAGGAAATACATATAAAGCAAGTGTTAATTGTGGCACTAGTTTTCCTTATCAAGATGAATTTGAATTTAGAGTAAGCTATTCAGATAAATTGATTAGTACAACTCAACTTTTATTAAAATTAAGCAAAGGGTTAGCCAATTTAGCAATATTTGAACATGCTATTTTAATGAATGGTACAGTTTTATTTTATGATGATGATTTCTTTGTTAGAAATGAAGACGGAACATTTAGTAAAAAATAAAAAGGAGAGTTTATGGAAAAGATTAAAAAAATTTTTGATAAAATAAATGATTATTGGAAATCTATAGTAGCAATTACATCCATAATAACCGCCTTAGTTGGTGGTATTTGGTTCGCATTTGGCTTCTATAGAGACTTTCAAGATAAAAATGATGAAATACTAGCGACATTAAAAACAACTCAGCAAATGGCTTTAAAATCGGTTATATGGAACGAGGGAATACCGATTACCGATATAACTTCTGCATGTGATATATATTTAGGAGCTGGTTATAATTCATTAACAAAAAAGAGATGTGAAAAAATTGTTAGCAATGCCAATGGTATTGCTTTTAATTTGGAAAGGAGTGAAAAAAATGAATGAAGCGATAATTATAGCAATAGGAGTGATTTTAATATTACTTATAGTATATTTAGTTCTAAAATTATGTGGCAACTTTAGAAAAAAAGTATACAAGTTATTCTTAAAAGCTGAAAAAGAAGTAAAAAGTGGAGAAAAGATGGATTATGTAATAAATAATATATATCCATACTTACCAAAAATTGTAAAAATTTTCATTAGTCAAAAAGCATTTAGATATATTCTTCAAAAAATGTTCGATGTAGTAGCAGATTTCCTTAATGACGGAAAAATTAATAAAAAGTAGGTGATTAGTTATGAAACCTAAAATAATAGATTTTTATATTACTCGAGGAAATAATAAAAATATACCAATCGTGTTTAAAAAAAATAATGAAGCTGTGAAAGAAAAAGCTGACAAGGTTTATTTTTCAGTTAAATGTAATTATAAAGATGATGAAGTAGTATTTCAAAAAACATTAGATAATGGAATTATATTTAATGAAGAAACTGGCGTTTATACGATTGAACTTTTACCAAATGATACGAATGAATTATGTTTCGGAGATTATGACTACGACATTGAAATTATTCGTAATGGCAAAGTAGATACTCCATTAATGGGTGTATTTAAAATAGGAAAAGAAGTAACACATAAATGTAATGAGGTGTAATTCATGGAAGAACAATTAATTATATTAGATGATGATATCGAAGAAGCTATAGTTCTTGAGGAGGATAATGAAGAAGCAATTGTATTAGACGATTTAGGTTATATTGGCAAAAATAATTATAGAAACGACATTAATAAACCTAAAATTAATGGTGAAGAATTAATAGATGATAAATCCTCAAAGGAATTACATTTACAAGATGAAATGTTCGCAATATCTAATTTAGAATTAGAAGAAATTTTTAAATATTAAGGAGGAATAATATATGGGAGCAAAAAAATTTTTAGATAATAATGGTTTATCACATTTAAAACTATTATTAGGAAATTTATTTCAAAAAAGAGAACATAAAACAGGTAGTGAAAGTGAATATAAAGTATTAAGTGATAATAACTTAACTGATGAGTTAGTAAAAAAAATAAATGATGCTGGAACAAACCAATTTGATGGTGAGTTTGATAGTTTAAAAGGTATTCCAACATTAGATGGTCAAGAACTTAAAGGAACATTAACATCAGAAGAGTTAGGACTTGCTAAAAGTACAGATATTCCAACCGATTATGTATCAAATAGTACATTGGAAGAAAAAGGATATCAAACTGCTAGTGATGTTGAAACGACATTATCAAGCAAAAAATATCAAACTCAAGATCAAGTCGAAACTTTAATTAAAAAGCAAGTATCTTCAGTTATTAAATATAAAGGTGATGTAGATAACTATAGCGATTTAGAAGCTTTACAAGATACTGCAGAACATGGAGATTTTTATAATATTGTTAATGCTAGTGAACATAACAAAGCTGGAGATAATGCTGTATGGAATAAAGATAAACAACAATGGGATATTTTAAGTGGAATTATTGATTTATCAGGATTTATTAAAGAAGAAGATTTATCAGAGTTAACTAATGATGAAATAGATGCAATATTTAATTCTTAATTCTCTGAGGAGGTTAAGAAATGATTAATTTTAAAAAAGAATATATAGTTCAAATATGGAAAAATATAAAAAATAAATTAACTGCATCTAATATAAAATTTTCTGATGGTGAAACTTTCCAAGAAAAATATGATAAAGGGGAACTTAAAGGACAACCTGGTTCAAATGGTTCAATTGGTCCTACAGGTCCATCTGGAAAAGATGGATTAGATGGATTAGGAATATATAGAAGTTCGGCTTCAACATCAACATCTACTACATCAATTTCTATATCTACTATAACAATTCCAAGTGATAGAAATATTCAAGAAGGAGATTTTATAATAGCTAATTCAACCTATAGTTATTTATATCGAGTAACTAGTGTAAGTAGTACAACAGCAACTGTGACATATATTACATCTTTAAGAGGTGCAACTGGTTCTAAAGGAACTACTGGAGATACAGGACCTCAAGGACCAGCAGGTTCAACCGGACCAACTGGACCAAAAGGTGATTCTGGTTCCAATGGATCAAATGGTTATCCAGGCTGGGGAATATGTTGGGTAACAAGTAGTGTTACACCTACTTCATTAAGTAGGACTTCTAGTTTTTCTGATTCTAATGGTAATACTTTTTATACACCTTACTATGGTGCTGGAAGTTCATATTATAGTAGAAGAATTGCTCAAATAATAATTAGGCAAGATACGGGAAAATTATATTATTACAATGGAAATTCTTCAAATTGCTATACGGATAGTGGACATACAGTGTTTGGTACAAAAGGTGATAAAGGCGACAAAGGGGATCCAGGAACAAACGCAACTACAACATCAACAGCTACTCAATCATCAAATGGTTTAATGTCTAGTGCCGATAAGAAAAAAGTAGATAATGGTATCTATAATGATGGAACTGGGCTTTGGAAAACATCTGATGGAACAATTATATTTTATGATGATACAAAATACAAATATTCAAATGGAAGTATCGTAAAGAAATAAAAAAAAGAAAGGAATAAAAATGATAAAAAAAATACAAAATATCTTGACACGATTTGTTCAAAATCGTATGCTTAAGCAAGCAAGCAAGCAAGCAAGCAAGCAAGCAAGCAAGCAAGCAAGCAAGCAAGCAAGCAAGCAAGCAAGCAAGCAA
>CANROK010000006.1 GCA_947632205.1 uncultured Bacilli bacterium | reverse complement strand
TTTCTTCTTCAGATAAATAATTTTTAGCAATAATAACATCTGATTCCATTATTTTTCCATTAGGTGAATTTTTCCACGTTGTCAGGTCGTAATGACACGTTTTTATTTTCGTTAATTTCATACTTATATTCAGTTCCAATTTTTAATATAAATCTTATTGTATTTGGATTTATATTGTCATTCTCGTCTTTTTCTCCTATGATGATTTTTTCTACTAAATTATCAAATATTTCTCTATCAAATTCTTTTATTGTTTTAGGTTCATCTAATATCTTCTCAATCTGTGAAAGTCTTTTTGATATATTTTTATTAGCAGAATTTATTAGCTCATATTCTGTTATCTGTTCTTTTATCTTTTTCAACTCTTCATTGATTTCTTTTTCTTTATTGATATATGCCTCTTTATTTTCATAATCATCTAATTTTATATCAATTAAATTTGAAAGCCTTTTTTCCAATGTTTGCTTTTCATTAAACAATTTATCAATTTTACTTTTGCTATCATCTTTTGTTAATGTTTCTTTTATTGCATTAAACAGCTTTTCTTTAGTCTTGTGTTTTTTCTCAATTATAGTGTTATATATTTTTACAAAAATATCATTTAGTATTTCTTCTGTAATAAATAATGAATTACTACAATTTTCTATATAAGTTATTCTTTTAGTACATGCCCAATAAACTTTACGAGTTCCATCTTTTCTTTTTTCATTCATTCTTCTTGTAAAATTAGCTCCACATATACCACATTCAATTTTACTACTATATGGGTATCTTAAACTAAATTTCCCATTATGTTGTTTTCCATCAGGTTGCAATTTATTGCCTCTTTTAGAATATATTTCTTGTGATTTATTCCAAACATCTCTTGTAATAATTGGTTCGTGATGGTCTTTAACATAGTATTTCTCTTTTTCGCCATAATTGATAATATGCTTATGTGTTAATGGATTACTTACATAAGTTTTTTGACCTAATAAATCACCAACATATTTTTCATTTGTTAGTATTCTTCTTACAGAACTAGGACACCATTTATTACCCCATTGAGTTAATATCTTTTCTTCGTTTAATTTCTTTGCTATGGTATAAGAACCAATTCCTGATACATACCAATTAAATATTTTTCTAACCACTTCAGATTGTTCTTCATTTATTTTAAATGTTTTTGTATCTTTGTCCCATTCATAACCATAACAATTTGGATTTCCAACAGGTTCTCCTCGTTTCATGATTGCTTTTAATCCTAATTTTACATTCATTGATGTTGACTCACTCTCTGCTTGAGCAAAAGCACTATAAAGAGTTAAAAACATTTCACTATCTAAATCCAATGTATGTATATTTTCTTTTTCAAAATATATATCTATTTTATGGTCGCGTAATAGTCTTGCATATTTTAAAGTATCTATTGTATTTCTAGCAAATCTTGATATTGATTTTGCAATTATAATATCAATTTTACCATCTAATGCGTCGTTTAACATTCTTTGGAACTCTGTTCTGTTTTTTACTTGCGTTCCTGAAATACCCTCATCTGCATATATTCCTACAAACTCCCAATTTGGATTAGATTTAATTTGAGCTGAATAATGTTTTATCTGTGAATTATAACTTGTTTGTTGTTCCTCACTATCTGTACTAACACGACAATAAGCACAAACTCTTTTTGTATTACTTTTAACGTTTTCTTGTTTTTCAGTTTTGAGATTAGCTTTTATAATCTCAACCTGTGCCATTTTACCTCTCTTTCTTCAATAATTTATTGAACATTTCTCTATTTATGTCCTCGCAAATATTATACACTATAATCTAATCATTTACAATTCTAGTAAAAAGATTTTATTTTTTCTTTTAGCACATAGAATTGTTTTTCTGTGATTAAATTCAAATTCATAATACGTGAGATAATTGATAAGTTTATTACTTTATCAATAACATTATCAATCTCTATTTGTGTTAACTTATCTTTCTTCATTTAACCATCTCCTTAACATTTTATTTTATAAGCTAATCTCACACCTTTCCTTTCCTCAATTTCATGTAATACAAAACAACAAATTATAATTTTATAGTGCTTTATCAAATAGAAAATTTTATTTATTTTCCTTTAATTCAGGAAATACATCTTTTTCATAGAATAAATACCCCTGAAAGAAACAATCTTTATCTTCATTTGTTGCAAAACGTCCTCTATCATTTGCTGATATAGTAGAGGCAATATCTTTTTCAATAGCTACCTGACTTAATATTTTATTAGCTCGTCCACAAATCCTTAAAACTGCATTATGGCGAACTGCCTCTGTAAGTACAGATGAACTAGGCACTTGAGTTGAGATTACTAGGTTAATATTAATTGCTCTATATAGAGAAGAAATATTTTCTATTTTTCCCCTTATTTGTTGTAATTTTTCTTCTTCATCTTTGTTTTTAGATTTAATAAATACCTGTGCTGCCTCATCTAGTCCAATTACTTTTCTTTGTATTTTTTCTCCTACTATTTCTCCTTTGTCTATCTTCTCATTATATTCTTTAGCACTTTCACAATTATAACGATTTAATAATGCTTTTCTTTCGTTTGCTATATCAGGTAAATCATAAGAAACATAATCCCATAAAGTTTTTACGTCAGTAATAATCTTACATCTTTCTTTACCTAATCTGTCCCAGCCTTTATTAAAGTCTAACCCACCTTTAAAGTCTGCAATTATAATTTTTGCACCCTTTAAATAACTTTGCATGAATATACTCTTAAATAAGGTTGTTTTTCCACCACCACTAGCTGAACTAATAGTTATATGAGGTATAATGTTAAAATCTAGAATTTTCTTTTCTCCTTTATCATTAATACCTAATATAATTTTAAAATCATCTTTCAATAAGTAATCATTTTTCCAAAACAACATTTTATTACTTTTATGTTTTTTATAATTGATAATTAGTTTATTTGATTTATACTCCTCTACATCAATAACAAATTTACCCCATTTTTTAGATAATCTTTCTAATTTGTCATCTTCTTCAAAATCTTTTGCTAATACACCATTACTATAACAAATTAATTTTCTAACACTAGGATTTTTAAATGATTTTACCTTTCTTATTGGAATAATTGTATTTCCACTTTCTGTATGATTATCTGTTATTTTTAAATCTCTGCAATCTTTTGCTTTATTATTAAGCATATATGGTTTAGATAATACATATAACAATAAGAAATATAATATTCCTGTTAATATACCATTTGCTGAAAGATCCTTTAAAATTGGAGTATTTTCTAGTTGCAACATTTTTAAGGTGCTTTCATAAATATTATTCGCACTTTGAATTGCTGATAAATTGGCAAATCCTTTATTTATGTATGGAATAGATAATGCTCCTAATAGTGCTGTTATATCTTTCCATGGGTACAAGAATTGATTAACTGCTATTTCTACATCTTGTTTCCAAGTAGTAGCTTTCTTAACTTTTTCTTCTGTTACTTGATTTATATTTTTATTCATGATTATTCTCCTTTTCTTTTTTTCTATTTCTTTGTTCTATAATTTCTACAGAACCATCATATTTTTTTCTAAAATTTAATATCACATCTACACGTCTGTCCCAAGCCATATATAAATCCATGTTAGTATATTTTAGTTCTGAATATTGTTCTTCATATGGAATATTAGAAATTATGTATACAAAATGATATGATGAACATTTGTCTGTATAGCGACTTGGAAGCATTGTTCCCCATTTATCTAGCCACCCTAACATATCCTGAACCCTAGCAAATGTCGATGACCAATCCTCAAAGACCAGTACATCATGTTTACCACTTTCGAAATTATCAAATAATATTCCTCTAGTACGACTATAATTAGTTATACGACAAATAGTTTCAGGGTCATGATGTTCATATACATATGTCGTTTTACCTGTTGCGGGTTTACCCCATATATAAACTACTTTTACATCTCTTGACTTAATCATATATTCTTTAGAAATTAAAAGTTGTCTAGTAAGTTCTATTTCTCTAATTTTATTTATAAGGCGACTATCAGCTTTTATCATATCTGCTGTACTCATTCCATCTTCTACATATTTTAGAATAATATCTGTTAATTTTTCTTTTTCCTGTTTTATTTTTATAGTAGGTTTATTTCCTATTTCTTCGTAAGTTCCCTCAACCTGACACTCCTTTTTATTAGCATGGCGATTAACTTTAAGTAAATAATCCAAATTATCTTGTAAAGTTCCACGAATAGCTTCACAATGAGAATTTTGAAACCATTTTTTACCACACAATGTACTTCTACGAATTGGGTTTTTGAATACTAGTACAAGATGAGTATGATATAGTTTTGTAGATGGTGCTAACTCATCAACCATTGCTCCAAACTCAACTTTATTTTTAGACTTTGAACATATTTCTTTTATTCTATCATGTTCTAAATCTTTATCTTTTGGATTAGCAATTACAATATGCCACATACGAGTACAAACATCTTTAATTTTTTCTTTAGATTTATCTTGAATTTTATTTAATTCTTTATCTTTGCTATCTATAACTACCATCTCCTTAAAATTAATTAAGTAATGCACGCACAAAATTATTAAGCTAAAGGTAATACTGACTTTAGCTTACAAGCTTGGCTGTGGTCTTACGACCACGCCAGCTTGCATAACTATTATCAGTTTTAGCATTAGGAATTTTGACTTGACATCTTAATCTTTTGACTACTATTGCCATAAGTTAATCTTAACAATTCAAGCTCTACACTATTTAAAAACACGATTTTTTCAGCATTCTCTGTTAGTTTAATCACAATACAGAAATATGGATTTCCCTCTTTGCTAGTTCTTTCTTCTAACTTCGCATTTATGTTCATAACTTTTCTCCTTCCTAATAGCATATTGCTATTGATTTTTCTTTGTCAGTGACTAGCTAGTTTTCCCTCTGACACTTATAATATATATCAACCTCTAGTGTAGTATCTATTTTCAAAAGTGTTGTTTATTTTCAAATGGTGTATAATATTAAAACACTATCTTAATTTAACATTTTGTAATATAATAGAAATCAAAAAAGGAGGTTCTTATGGAAATTTATGATGGAGAAGATTTAGAAAAAAAAGAAATAGGAAAACGTGTAAAGATTGCAAGAAAAAAACAAGGTTATTCTCAATCTCAACTTGCAAGAAAAACTAATATTAGTTTAGATACAATTAAAAACATTGAAACAGGACGTACAGAATTAAAGTTAGATGAAGCAATAGATATTTCTAAAACTTGTAATGCTAGTTTAGATTATTTATATGGTTTAAGTGAATTTATTAATGAAGAAGAATTTTTAATTGAAAATTTAATTGAAAAAATTTTTAGTGCTAAATTATTTCAAAAAAAATATATGGATAGACATTTAACACCTATTACAGTTGATACAATACAACTTACTATGAATGATTATTTAGTTCAGTATTTGTTAAAATTAGTTAATTTAAATGAGGAAAAAACTAAAAATAAAATGTCTTATGATGACTATAATGAGAAAAGAGAAGATTTAAAACAAGAGTATTATAACAATTTAAGTAAAAATGATAATAAAAAAACTAACCACATTTTAATGCCTAAAGCTTTAATTAGTGACGATATGGAAGAACGTGATTATATTTTTAATATAATTGATAAAGTTATTAAAGAAAATTTTCCTAAATAAAAAAATAGAACTATTGGTATGGTATATTGTTTATGATCCAATAGTTCTATTTTTCTTTTTATATTTATTTACTCATATAATTTTTAATTTCTTCTAATTTTTCTTCTTCAAGTACATCTCCACCTTTAAAGTTAATAGCACCCGGCCAATCGTTATCTTTCCATTCAATATCAAATAAATTTAAATCTTTATCATATCTTGGAAATGCATGGTAATGTACAAAATAATCTTTCATCATCATAATAATGTAATTAAATTTTACTGCTCCAAATTTTCTTATACAAACGTCTTCATACCACTTAATAACTTTAGGAAATTCAGCTCCTTCTTCTGGTAGCATACCTGCTACAGATGGTGTTTCTCTTTTTAAAAGTATAACTGCATCTCCTAATGTTGCTTGCTTTCCTCTAATACAAACAATCCAATGTTCAAATTCTTTAATACATCTTGTTTCAGGTTTAAATTTACTCATAAAATCTAAATTACTCATTTTCATTCTCCTTTAAATAATATTCTAAAATTTTTCTATCTCTTAATACTACAAACTTTGTAAAATAAACAGAGTCATAAGAAGATGCAATAAAGTTATTATAGCAATTAATTATTAATTCTAATGCTTTTTTAGGTGTTTCCCAAATAAGAATAGCTCCCTCGTCTTTTTCTTTTTTTGTAATATTTAATTTTTTAGTATCTTCTTTAACTTTTCCCACAAATACATATGATATTTGTTTAAAATTATCTTTACTTTTATATTCTTCCGTTGTTCCCAATTCATCAACAATATCGACAATACAACCTGTTTCTTCTAATACCTCTCTTTTAAAAGCATCCTCTGGTTCTTCATCATCTTCCATACCACCACCTGGCAATTTATATTCATTTTTATTGCATTTATTAAATATTGCTATTTTCCCATCATCTCTTATAACTATTCCTCTTGCACCATATCTCATTCTAGGCTCATTCATTTCACTCATATTTTCGCCTAAATCTTCATCAGTTATTTTACATATTAATTTCATTAATATCATCTCGCTTTCATTTTATATTACAACTTGTATTCTTTTATCTCGCAATTCTTTAATCCACGATTTAAAAACCAACCATCATTAATGCCATCAAAATATGCACTAAAAGCTTTTGAAACGCCACTATGTGCAACAATTAGAACACTTTTATAATTTTGAGATTTAAGTTCATCTAAAAAATTGTATATTCTATCAAAAAAGCTTTTTATATTTTCAGAGGTTCCATATTGAATTGTTGTATTATAATTCCAATATTCATCACGATTGGTTATTTCAAGAGGTTTACCACTTAAATCTCCACAACTTCTTTCTTGAATTCTATCATCAATAATAATCTCATTATTATTAGTATTAATAATGTTAGCTGTGTGTTTTGCTCTAATTAAAGGTGAAGAAATTATAACATCAAAGTTTATATCTTTAATTTTGTCTCTTAATTCTTCTGCTTGACTTATTCCAAGTTCAGTTAAATCTTCATCTTTTGTATTATATTGTTTCAATGCATTATGAGATACTTCACCATGTCTTACTATATATATTTTCATTTATTGACTCCTTTTTTAATAGAATTTCTATAAAGACATTTTATCATATTTTTTAAATAATAACCATACTTGCTATAAATTATATATAAAAAAGATATGCTTTTTATTGCATACCTCATACACTAATCTCAAAACTTAATTTTAATTATACTTAATTACTTTATTATTCTTGGATTTTAGTATCATTGAGGACATATATATTATTTTATTATTGATACCATTATGTTAAAATCATATTCATTTTTACTATTTTTATTTGTTTCTAGTGTTATATGATTATTCTCTGTTTTTCCTTTAAAATAAAGCAAATCAATTATTTTTATTTGTCGTGTCATTTCGCATACACAAGCCATGATGTTAAGCCCATATGGTCTTTATCAGCATCTACTCTATCATATATTATTTCGGCAGCAGTTTGTTTTGAAACAGCATAATGCATTTTATTTTGAACTTTTTTAAAAAAATCTATAGAAAGAGGAGATTTAGAATCATAGTCAATGCTTGTTGCATATATATCTGTTACTTTTTGATAAAATCTTCTTTCCGATAACCTTATTTCTCTTATTTCTTCAAGTAACTTTTCAAAATAATCTTTATCAATAAAAGAACCGTTTTTCATTCTTTCTTTATCTAATACATAACCTTGAATCGTAAAAGTCTTTAAAACACTAGTAGCCCATCTTCTAAATTGAGTAGCCCTAATTGAATTCACTCTGTATCCTACAGAAATTATTGCATCTAAATTATAATATTCTGTTTGATATTTTTTTCCATCTTCAGCAGTATGTTCCATTTTGGAACATACTGATTTTCTATCCAATTCATTTTCTTTAAAAATATTATTCAAATGTTTTGTAATAGCTGGTCTTTGAACATCAAATAATTCAGCCATTGCTTTTTGAGTCATCCATAAAGTTTCATTTTCATATCTTACTTGAATACCTTTATCTTTTTCTTGTATTTTAAAAGTAATAAACTCTTCAGCACTGCTTCTAATCATTAAATCTTTTGCCATTTTATCATCTCCTTTTCATATATTTTTATTCATATTTTTACTTCCTTATAAATTATTAATTAATCACCTAGTACTATTTTACAAATCTGAAATGTACCTTTCTTTAAAACTTTCTTTTGTTTTTTCACTTAAATCATTATATTCTTTTTCAAAAGTATTTCTCATCCATTCCCTAACTTCATTTAAATTAATGTTGTATATATTATAAGCTATCCATTTATTAAAACTTTAGTTAAACAATCTTCTACATTTTACTTGTATAAGAAGAATTAATTCTTACTAATTTTTCTTCCTTTCCAATAAATTGTTCCCGTTTCTTGCCAATTAAAATCACTTGCAGCTTTTAAACTATTTGCATCGATGCCACTATATTTAAAAGCATATTTTTGAATATTTTTATCTTTAATTTTAATTCCTTGAAAAAACGCTTCAATACTACATAAATGTTCACCAGCAAATGTAAATTCATAAGGGAAAAGATTTGATAAAGCTTTGGAAAATTCGCTTTTTAAATTATATCCTACATTAAACCACATTGAGATTCCTAACTAATTTGTCAAAATTAGGAGTGTATGCGTATTCAAGTGGTGTTTTATTATCAAATTCTTTTATTGGTCTATCTCCTAAACCATCCATTATGAATACTAAAGCTTTCTTAATCATAAATCCTCCTATTTGATTTATAATTTAAAATAAAAAACAACTAATCTTTTTTAAGATGAAATTTAATACCCAATACACCATATTTCTTTTGTTCTTCTTTAGAATAATATTTTTCCATATCACTTGGATTAGCAATTTCTTCTTCACTATATCCTAAATCTTTTTTATCATGATTTTGATATAAATCAGCAAAACTAGCATATTTAAATAATTCATCGACAATAACCACTATTTTTGCATTAGAAAGAATATTAGTAAATTCTATTAAATCACCTATTTTTAATAATTGCCTTTTTTCATCATATAATCGCATTTCAATTATTTTAGTTCCATTTTTGATTTTTTCAAATGGTTCATTATTAAGTTTCATATTATGTATCATTTTAACCATCCTTTTATTTTACTTTACCAAATGTATTAAATGGATATAAAATGAAATTAACTGTACCCTCTAATTCTCTTTTTTTAATTACACCAATCTTTCTACTATCAGTAGAATTTTCTCTATTATCACCCATTATAAAATATTCATCTTTTCCTAAAGTAATTTTTTGAATATTCCCAGTTTTTCCTGTTCCAAAAGGATCATCAACAATTTCATCATTTATATATAATTTATTATGTTTATATTCAATAGTTTCCCCAGGAAGAGCAATAACTCTTTTAATTAAATTTTCACCATATACACTTTTATTAACTACAACAATATCGAATCTTTCATAATTAGTATCATATTTTTTTAAAAGCATTATTTCATTACCTTGTAAGGTTGGTTTCATACTTGGACCATTTACAATAACTGGCGTTACAATAAATGTTCTAATTAAAACAACAACTAAAATAATAATAAAATAAGGTAATAATTCTTTTATGATTTTCATTTTTCCTCCAAATATTCTAGCCATTATAATTATATAGTACAACTTAACATAATTCAATATTTTTCAAATAATTTTAACCATTAAAAAAAGGCATAATGCCTTAATTTCTTTCTTTAACTTTATATTCATTACGCATGTTTTTAATAAAGTTAAGTTTTGCTCTTCTAACTTTACCCTTTTTAATAACTGTTATTTTATCAATAGTTGGAGCATTAACAGGGAATATTCTTGTTACACCAACACCAGAAGAAGTTTTACGTACTGAAAATGTTTCAGATACACCACCGCTTCTTTTAGCAACTACTAATCCTTCAAAAGCTTGGATTCTTTCTTTTTTTCCTTCTTTTACCCAAACATCAACACGAACTGTGTCTCCTACACGAAATTCAGGAATATCATTGCGGATATGGCGAGCATTAATTTTGTCAACTAAATTAGCCATTCTCATCTTCCTTTCTAAATAAAAATTTTACTGCAATCATTAAAATATATTTAGTTTAAGCGGATTACATACCTTTTGGGACGTATTACATTATACCATGATTTATTTTATAGTTCAAGTAAAAATACTATTTATTCTTAACTTTCTCTCTCTTAATTCGTTTTAATTTAGATTCATTAATTAATGTCTTATTAAAGCCAATTATTGATACTACCATTTTATTAACATCTTTTTGAGAATTATATACTGATTTACCAGTAAATGATTCTAAAGATAAATTAATATTATCTTTCTTTAAAATGTTATTTAAATATTCAAAATCACAATCAAGAGGAAATGTTTTATTCTTTATATAATATGGATGAACCGCAAATTCATAATATAATTGAATATTAATATTATCATCATAACATATATAATTAGATTGTTCTGTAATATTTGATAACAATACTGGTTTATAATTTATATATGCCGAATACTTTGTAAATGGTTCTCCTTTATTTTTACTTTTCATATCATTTAAACAATTATTACATAAATCAATTATTTCTAGGGCTATTTTTTCATAATACTCATTACGTAATAATTCTTTTAGTTTTTCTTCTTCTTTTTTTATAAGATCATTAATTTTAGCTACTTTTTTATTTCTTTTACTTATATCCATAAATTCTCCTACTTGCAGCCATATTAACACATTTAATTAAAAGTGTCAAATTAGGACAAAAAGTAAAACTCAATAATTAAAATTATTTTGTTTTCTTTCTAAATGCCTCACGGCCTTTATTTCCTACTTCATTGGATTTTACTCCTCCATAGGCCATATTTCCGATAGTCGCTACCGTACTTCTTTATTTTTTTTAAATATAATTTTGTATTATTCCTTCATACATTATGTTTATACTTGCATTTAAATCTCTCTCTATTTCCATTCTAAATTTATAAGCTCGATTAATTAACATAATTCATACCCCCTTTACATTTAAATTATAGCATACATTTGTTTGCAGCACAACATTTTTTATAAGCTTTTTTGCTTTTTTAGAAAATTTATAAGATTCATTTAAAATAGAATAAATGGTATTATGAACATCCTTAAATAAGATATCAATCTTTTCATCGAAAGGAAAGAAGAAAAATTTTCGGTAAGATAATATATATCTTGCCTTTTTGCTTGCTTGTTCTTTCTTCTTCGCCATTTGTTTGCTTATTTTATTCGATATTTTTTTGTATGACTTTCTTATTATATAAAAAAAGTTGGCCAAACCAACTTTTATTTTCCTTTAACTTGATTCATTACTTCTTCAGCAAAATTATCATTTCTTTTTTCCATACCTTCGCCAACTTCATAACGAACCATTTTTATTACTTCTCCACCATTTTTAGCTACATAATCAGCAACTGATAAATCGCCATCTTTAATAAAAGGTTGTTCAACTAAACAAATTTCCTTATAAAACTTCTTAATTCTTCCTTCAACCATTTTTTCTGCAATATCAGCTGGTTTGCCTTCATTTATAGCTAATTCTTTTTGTATTTTTCTTTCATTTTCTAAAACATCGGCAGGAACACTAGCTGCATTCAAATATTGAGGTCTCATAGCAGCAGATTGCATAGCTACTTCCTTAGCAACGTCTTCATTTCCGCCCTCTAAAACAACTAAAGATGCAATTTTACCACCCATGTGTAAGTAAGAACCAAATACTTCCGAATCAGTTTTATTAACTATTTCAAATCTTCTAAAAGATAATTTTTCACCAATTTTAGCAACCATTGCAACAATGTATTCAGAAATTGTGCCATTATTTTCAGTTGTTAAATTATTTGCTTCTTCTAGAGTTTTAGCATCACTTTTTAAAAGTGTCTTACCAATTACATCAATCATATTTATAAATTCTTCATTTTTAGCAACAAAGTCTGTTTCTGAATTAACTTCTAAAATAACAGCTTTATTACCATCAACATAAATATTAGCAAGACCTTCAGCAGCAATACGACTTTCTTTTTTTGCAGATTTAGCAATACCTTTTTCTCTTAAGTAATTCATTGCTTCTTCCATATTGCCATTACATTCAGTAAGAGCAGTTTTACAATCCATCATGCCAGCCCCAGATGTTTCTCTTAATTCTTTAACCATACTAGCAGTAATATTCATATCTTAATTACCCTTTCTATTTTAAATTATTAATTAATTCTTCTTTTTTCATAGTGCTATAACCTTTAACTCCTGCTTCTTTTGCTTTGGCTTTAAGTTCAGCAATTGTCATAGATTCTAAATCACTACTATTTTTTTCATCTTTATTTTCTTTTTTTATTTCTTCTTTAATTTCTTCTTTATTTTCATTATTTTCTTTTTTATGATTATTTTTCTTAAAATCTTTATGTTCTTTAACTGGCTTTTCTTCCTCTAAATCATCTTTCTTAGCACTATTAAATTTATCAGATTTGATTAATTCTTCCATTCTAACTTCTTCTTTAGTTGTACCTTTTTTATCTTCTTCACTAATGTAATCAACCATTTCAAGACCATTAGCTTCACAAATAGCATTATTAAGTACACCAAGCATAACTTTAATAGAACGAACTGCATCATCATTACCTGGAATAACAAAATCTACATCATCTGGATCGCCATTAGTATCAACTATACCAAATACAGGTATTTTTAATTTTCTAGCTTCTTTAACAGCATTGTATTCCTTTTTAGGATCAACAACGATTAATGCTTGTGGTAATTTATCCATTTCTCTAATACCACATAGAATCTTATTTAACTTATCATATTCTTTCTTAAGTCCAATAACTTCTTTTTTAGGAAGTAATGCAAATTTACCTTCTTTTTCCATTTCTTCAATTTCTTCTAAACGTTTTACACGACGACGAATTGTACGGAAATTAGTAAGGGTTCCTCCTAACCATCTTTCAGTTACATAGAAAGATTTACTACGTGTTGCTTCTTCAACACATACTTCTTGAGCTTGTTTTTTAGTTCCAACAAATAAGAATTTTCCACCATTTTCAGCAATAGTTTTAATCTCATTAAATGCTTCCTCTAACAAACTTTGGGTTTTTTGCAAGTCAATAATATATATATCTTCTCTTGCTGTAAAGATATATTCTTTCATTTTTGGATTCCATCTTTTAGTTTGATGGCCAAAATGAACTCCAGCTTCTAATAAATAACTCATAGAAACTACGGCCATAATAAATCACTCTTCCTTTCGTTTCATCTTCTTAGTTTTTTTAAACATACAGATACCACTATTAATAGCACTCGGCCTGTACTAAAAACTAATGTTTATTTGACTTTAACAGCCAAGAGTATTTTATCAAATAAATCCTCTTTTTACAAGCATATTTCATTAATTTTAAAAAATGTCTTATTTCTTTCTTGCAAGTTTAATTTCTTCTTTATAATCGAGTTCATTTATTTTATTAATTTGTGAAATTAGATATCTTTGAATTTCCTTTTCAGCTTTTATATTCCTATTTTCTACATTTACTTGTTTCTTTATTTCATTATGTAAGCATTTATTTTTTTCAATTTCTTCTAATTTTTCATATATTTCAAATTCTTCATCTTTTAATTTATGTTGTTCTTTAATCATATTCATTCTTGTATTATATTTTGGTATTTCATCAAAAAAATTATCAAATTCAATTATTCTATTTTGAAACCAACTAATAAAATCATTCAATTCACAATAACCATTATCTCGGTGATGAAAATAATCTGAAATAGTATCATCATCACTTTGTAAAAAATCTGCTCCAATAAATGAACGATTTTGATATTTCTTCATAGATTCTTTTTTTAATTTTTTATAGTATTCTATTCTAGTCATTTCACCTTTATAGTTTTTATTAAAAAGATTAGCTTGTTCTATGTAATGGATTAAATAATCTCTTTCAGCAATTGTTTTTATTACTTCCTCACCAATTAAATATTGTAAAATGCAATAATTTTTATCGAATAATTTAGCATATTTATTTGGAACTAAATTTATATAATCTAAAATTTTCTTTTTAATATTATTATAAATTGTAAGATCAAAATCATAATGTAAATCAAAACATCCATGACTTGCTAATAATTTCTTTAAATCATTATTTAAAGAAATCAATTCACAAATTTCCTTAGGCCATTCTACAAAAACAAATATATATTTTGAATAATTCCAGTCACCCTCTCGCATTCTAAAACTTACACCATAAGGATTATAATCATCTTGTATTATTTCATCAATTTTATAAGAATTATAATTGTCACATTCATTTATTTTATTTGTAGTAACCCTTTTAACTTCAAAATTTAAATCCCCATTTAAAGAAACCAAATAAAATATATATGGTGAATCTTTGTAAAAATCTTTAAAGCTAATTCTTTTGAAACAAGTTGGATTGCTATATCTTTCTAGATCTGAATGTTTTCCACAAATCTCTCTACACGATGGTAAAGAATCTATTTTTTTATCTAATATTTCTATCTTTTTAATTAATTCTTCACTTTTATTTTGATATTTTTGGATTTTTTCTTCTTTAATATTTATCTTATTTAAAGAGCTTTTTAAATTTTTCTTCTTAATTTTAATTTTCTCTAATTTATTAAATGAATTTAGAAGTTGTAATTCATAATAAGCTTTAAAAATTCCTATTACTTTATCTTCTTCCTTTTTTAAATGTTTTATTAAAATATTATATATTATTTTTGCAAATATTGGTCCAAATTTAGAGTTTTTAAACTTATTAATATTTATATAATCGTGTATTTCTTCATTAATTAATTTATAATTTACCGTCCATTTACTTGGCGTAAATTCTCTTACTGTTTCCTTTTCAGTTAAAGTAGATTTAACATTATTTAAGTGGTCATTTAAAATAATTGCATCAACTACATTATAATGATCTTCATAATAAGTCTGAGCACTACCATCCGGTGCAAGAGCGGGAGCAGTTTCTTCTGTACTATATGAATATACTTTTTTCTTATGTTCTACACTAAAACTAAAGCCCGTTTGTAAATTAATTTCTGAAATTATTTCTGGTAATATTTCATCCAAACTAAAATTATAATCACACACAAGATTATAAAATAATTTTCCTTCATTAGTTAAATTATCGACATTAATATTAATTATGTCTTCTAATTTATCGATATTTAAATATTCTTTTAAAAATTCTTCTAACATCCCAAAACCTCCGTACTAGTAATTTTATTATATAGAAATATCCATATACTGTCAAATAAAAATGGGATTTTATCCCATTATTTCACCACCATTATTATGAATAACTTGTCCCGTCATATAACTTGAATCATCACTTGCTAAAAAGACAAAAGTTGGGGCAAGTTCATATGGCATAGCTCCTCTTGCCATCGCAGAATTACAACCTAAAGAAGGAATCTTTTCTTTAACCCAACAAGCTGGTTGCAATGGTGTCCAAAAAAATCCGGGAGCTATCGCATTAACTCTAATATTTTTGAGGGCTAAATTTCTTGCAAGTGCTCTAGTAAAGCCCACTATAGCTCCTTTAGTAGTAACATAATCAATAAGTTGGGGATCACCATAAAAAGTTGTTATTGATGATAAGTTAATAATTGATGCCCCACTTTTTAAATATGGCAATACTTCTTTCGTTAAGTAAAACATACCATAAACATTAACTTTCATAGTCCAATCAAATTGTTCATCACAAATATCTGTAAGTTCATCAGCTTGATACTGAACACCAGCATTATTAACTAAAATATCAATTTTACCAAATTTATTTAAAGTTTCTTTTACTATTTTTTGGCAAAATTCTTTTTTCGAAATATCACCACTTAAAAGTAAACATTCACCACCTAGTTTTTCTAAATACTTTTTCGTAAATTCAGCATCTATATGTTCATTATAATATGGTATAACTACTTTAGCACCTTCTTTAACAAAAGCAACAGCACAAGCTCTACCTAGTCCACTATCACCACCTGTAATAATGGCTACTTTATCCTTTAGCTTACCACTACCCTTATAGTTGGGATTATCAAATATTGGTTTAGGATTCATTAAATATTCCATCCCTGGTTGCTCATTTTGTGATTGCTCTGGTGCTAACTTTTTATATAAAGTATGTTCTATTCCATATTTATCATAATAATTATAATATTTATTACCATAATGATAATTATAATCCATTTAAAAACCTCCTAATATAGTTTATTTAACTATAAAAAGAAGGTTACAAAAAAGAAAGTTATTTCTTTCTTTGTAAATTACTATTAAATACTTCATTAATATGGGCAATATCTTGATACATATTAGTTAATTGATTTTTAGCTTCTACTAAAGAATTAATCTCTTCGTTACACTTATTAATATCATCTTGTAAACTAAGATGTTGACGATTACTATTACTTATTTTTTCTAAAGCATCTATACGATCATAATTACTTTGAATACTTGTATTAATGCCATCTATTTTAAGCATTATTTTTGCATTTATTAAACTAAGTATTTCTTCTTCATGACTTCTTAAATAACTAGCCAAATCTTTATTAAATTTAAAAATTGCCTCTTTTAATAAACTAATATATTCTAAAATTGTTAAACTATTATCATCTAAATTACTAAGTTTATTAAATGTCTCTAAATGTTTTGCATCAACAACATAATTATTAATAACATCAACAATAATTTTACCATACCAATTTAATTTACTATACTCTATATTAGAAAATTCATCTAAAGTTACCCCTAAATATTTTAAAGAAATATGTTCTAATTTGGAATTAACATAATCTAAATCCATAAAACCTCCTAATTACCCATTATTATAATATGATAATATAATTAAAACAAGTAAAATATTATTCTTCTTTTAAATATTCTTTACTAAATAAACAGCCACAATAATTTTGCCGATATAAATTATATTCTTTCGATAATATTATACTTTTCTTATAGCCATCTTTCTTTTTAAAATCACTATATAACCATTTAATATTATATTTCTTTTCTAACATTTCACCAAGTTCATTAATAACTTTAGCATTCTTATAAGGACTCACTGTTAAAGTTGTGCAAAAATATTCATAATTATTTTCTTTAGCCAAACTTGCTGTTTTATCTAATCTAAGTTCATAACAAAGATGGCATCTTGCTCCACCTTCTTTTTCATTCTCATAACCTACTACTTTATTTCTAAATGTTTCATTATCATAATCTATATCTAGTAATTTAATATTTGCCTTTAATAAATTAATTAACTTAATTTGTTCCTTCTTTCTTTTTATGTATTCACTTTCTGGTTCTATATTTGGATTATAATATAAAACAGTTATATCAAAATAATCTTTTAAATAAGTTATAACATAGCTAGAACAAGGACCACAGCAACTATGTAAAATTATACTTGGTTTATGGTCTAAACTTTTAATTATATCCATTCCTAAAGTATCATAATTCATTAAACATCACCATTTGTATCATTATCTATTATTTTTTCTTCTTCACAATCATTAAAGTATTTATTATCACTATTACTATCTAAATATAAGCATCCTTTTACTAAGCCATTCTTATTTACAACTAAATCATATATCTCTAAATAATTATTTATTTTTTCCATATTAACGGTATTAATATATACTTTATTACCATCATTCATTCGAAATAAAAATCTTTTATCATCAATTACTTTATCTTCAATCATCGAAGGACTATATTCTATCTCACTAATTTTAGTAATTGTCTCATCATTTACTTTAAGCATTTTTTTTAGTAATTCATTATATACTTCATCTGGTACGTAGTTTATTAAAGTAGGTACTCCTAAATAAGTAGAATTATAATCCACTTCTTTACCACTACCAAATATTATTTTATTTTTATTATAATTATAGAATAATATTTTATCTTCTGTTATTTTAATTTTTAATGTACCAAAAATATTTTTACTAATATGGGCTTCTTTAACTAAATCTAATTCTAGTAACTTTTTTTGTAATTTTTTTGTATTTAATCTCATAATTAGTTCATTAATATTAAGATAATTAGTTAAATAATTATCTTTTAAATAATTATTGCCAGTTATTAATACTTTTCTAACTGGTGCATTTATTATATAAAAAGCTAAACTGCCTATAAGACAAATCACTAATATTATTAAAATTAAACCACGTAATCTTAATTTTCTCTTTTTCTTTTTCTCTTTCATTTTAATCCCACTCAACTATAATTTGTTCCAATTCTAAACTTATGTTATATTCATTATACACTTTTTCTTTAATAATCGAAATAAGTTTTTTAATATCTTCACTACTGGCTTTACCTTTATTGACAATAAAATTAGCATGAACATCGGAAATATATGCATCATTAACATGATAGCCCTTTAATCCTAAATCATCAATTAATTTACCAGCACTTACTCCTTCAGGATTTTTAAAAACACTACCCGCATTTGGCAAATCTAAAGGTTGTGATTGTCTTCTCTTTTCTTTATTTTCACTAATTATTTTTAATAATTCATTTTTATTACCTTTTTCTAAATTTAAGTGACAACTTAAAATAATATCCTTTGATCGTTTAAAACTTGTATCACGATAACTATATTCAATATCACGCAAAGATAAAGTAACAATTTCATTATCTTTTAAAATAGTTACATCTTTAACAACATCGTAAATATTCCTACCCATGGCTCCAGCATTACCATACAAAGCTCCACCTATAGTACCTGGAATATTAGCTAAACTTTCTAAACCCTTTAAATTACATTCAATTGTCTTTATAACGAGATTATTTAAAATTACACCTGCTTCAGCATAAACTTCCGTATTTTCAATATTTAATTTATTTAAATTTTCTAAAGTAATAATAACCCCATTAAAAGTATTATCAGGTAATATAACATTAGAACCCTTACCTAAAACATAATATTTTATATTTTCTTTATTTAAATATTTAATTAATTCTTTTAAACAATTAATATTATATGGTTTTATTAAATATTTAGCATAAGTATCTATTCTATAAGTATTATAATTTTTTAAAGAAGCATTATTTATTACTTCACCATATTCATTCATTTTAATATCTCCATTACTTTATCATAAATTATTTCACTAGCATGCGTTTTATCATAACTTAATAAATTTTGTTTAATATTTTTATAAATAGTATTCTCTTTAATTAATTCTTTAACTTCATTATATAAATTATTTCCATCTAATTTATTTTCTTCAATCATTAAAGCAAGTCCATTATCATATAAATCTTTGGCATTATAATATTGATGATTATTGGCTACATTAGGACTAGGAATAAGAATACTTGGTACAGATGCCATTAAAATTTCAGAAATAATACTAGCCCCAGCCCGACTTATAATTAAATCGCATGATTGTAAAAGAGCCGATAAATTATCTAAATATGGTACTACTTTAATATTTTTACTATATTTTTTATCTTTAATAAATTCTTCATAATTATCTTTACCCGTTATAAATAAAATATTAAAAGAATTATTATTACTTAATTTTAAAAATTCTTCTAATTTTTTATTAACTGACATACTACCAAGTGAACCCATTGTTATTAAAATTAAAGGATTATTATTAAATTTCAAATCTTTTTTAGTTATTGGTTTTAAATTCAGGACATTATCAGCACTGGGATTACCAGAATAAAAAAC
The DNA here is from genome assembly GCA_947632205.1 of uncultured Bacilli bacterium. Lineage (GTDB taxonomy): Bacteria > Bacillota_I > Bacilli_A > RF39 > UBA660 > SIG200. Next base: position 22,194 of record CANROK010000006.1, on the reverse strand, counting down.
GTTAACTTTATTGGATAAATATTTTTTCGTATTTACAAACGAAGTAAAAACAATATTGGCTTTCTTACTTAAAATGCGATTAGTTTTACCAGGAATACTATTTTGTTCATGTAAAACAATTTTAATTTTTAAAGTATGAGCTGCTAAAATTACAGGCATAGTAACATAGCCACCAACGCCAATAACCAAATCTGGTTTAAAATTTTTCATAATTTTTAAACATTTTTGATATGCTTTTCGTAAATAATTTATATTTTTAATATTTCTAATAAATTGTCCTTTATTTAAACCATATATTTCTAATTCTTCATATTTTATATGATTTTTTGGTATAATATCCTTTTCCATTCTATTATGAGTACCAATATAAAGCAATTCTAAATTAGGATCTTCCTCTTTAAATTTATTTATTATAGCAAGAGCAGGATAAATATGACCACCAGTTCCACCAGCAGAAACAATCAATCTCATAATACCACCTACTAAATTATATCATAATTATCGTTATTTAACTACTTATCGACGATATAATAGACACTTTCATATTTTAAAGTTTCTCTTAAACCATAAGAAAATACTTCTAATGGTTTAAGTTCATTAATTATGTGCCCATTAATTAAACTATTAAGAATTACCACAAAGTCTAATTTTTTAGCATTATAATTAGTATTTAAAATATAATTTAAAATTCCTACTTTATAATTTCTATCATTAATATTAACTTTATCTATTAGGCGATTAGAAAAACTCATAACATATAATTTCTTATTTTTATATTTATTTAATAGATTAATAAATTTAGCAAAATCATTAATATTTTTTATTTCAATTAAAAACATTTTATTACTATTTATTTTAAGAATATCTTCTAATTTGGGAATATATCTCGATAATTCATTATATTTAGTTTGACTTATTAATTTATTATTAAACATTGGATCATGATATACAATAAATTCATGATCAATAGTTTCTCTTACATCAAATTCTACCCCAATATATTTCGAGTCATTTAAAGCCAATTTAATACCTTCATAAGTATTTTCTTTAATATTTTTATTATGGATACCCCGATGTTTTATTAATTTATACAAAATAATCCCCCAATAAATAATATTTAAAAAAGAAATAAAACTTTACTATTTTCTAAATAAAGTTTTATTTCTCTTACTTGGAAATAAGATACTAAAAATGATTAAAATAAGTAAAAAAATTGAAATTGATAAAATTTGGATTTTAATAATTGGTAATGTTTCACTGGGAATATCTAAAGTATTTTTAAAATTATCTATTTCACTTACTATGCTAGTATTTTCTTTATTAACATAGAATTTATAAGTTTTTATGTCACTATCATTATATACACAAAATGTTACTATATTATTATCTATTAAATTATTATTTTCAATATTGACATTTACACCAGCATTAGTAGTATAGACAAAATCTAAATAATTTATATTATCTAAAGCACTAACTGTATATTCATATATATATTCATTAAAATTTATATCTAAATGAGCATTTTGAATATCTAATTCTTTAATCATATTAATATCACTATTAATAGTTTGAATAAAATTTTTTTTACTATACTAATTTTAACAATATTTCATTCATAACATATAATTTTTTAGGATTTATCATAATATTACCATTTTTTAATATTAAATCTTTATTTTTTAAAAGGGGGTTAATAGGAAATTTTTCTTCCATTTTAACATTATATTTATTATTAAACTCTTCTATATTAATACCATCTATTTTTCTAAGGCCTAATATTAATTCATATTCCATTTTATTTTGTTTAGATATTATTTCTTCAGTAGAATTAATATTACCCTTAATATAACTAGTTAAACTTCTAGTATTATTATATCTAACTCCAGATATATAACCAGAGCCACCACAACCAAAGCCATAATATTCATTATTATTCCAATAAGTTAAATTATGTTTTGATTCATATCCTTTTTTAGCAAAATTACTAATTTCATAATGATTATAACCTTTACTTTTTAATTTTTTAACTATGTAATCATACATTTTAGCATCAAGATCTTCAGCAATTGTATTAATTTTTTTATAACTTAAATAAGTATTATCTTCAATCATTAAACTATAAGTACTAATATGTTCCGGTTTAAGTTTTAATAATAAATTTATATCTTTTTTTAAAGTAGACATTTTCTCACCAGGAAGTGCATATATTAAATCTAAATTAATATTATTGAATCCCATTTTCCGCATTAAATTCATCTTTTTTAATGCCTCTTTAAAATTATTCTTTCTTTTCATAAGTAATAAATTTTCTTCATCAAATGATTCAATTCCTATACTTAAACGATTTACATTATATTTTTTTAATAAAGTAAGTAATTCTTCATTTATATCTTCAATATTACATTCAAAAGTAAATTCTTCTAAATTTTCTTTATTAAAAATATCCGTTAATTTAAGTACATATTCTATTTCTTTTAAAGAAAGACAACTTGGAGTACCTCCACCAATATAAATTGTTTTAATTTTTTCTCCCATATATCGATCTTTTATTTCTAAATTTAATTTTTTTAAATATAAAACTGCCCATTCTTTGTTATATAATACTTTGCAAAAATCACAATAAGAACAAATAGATTTACAAAAGGGAATATGAATATACACACTCATCACTTTAAACTACTCCTTAAAGTAATACCATAGCCAATAGTAGTAGTCATTATTTCATATTGGCTTTTTAAATCAGGATGATAAGACAAATGTAAATTAACAAAGCGAACATATTTATTTCTTGCTAAATTAAAGGCATTACAAATATTTTTAGTAGATAATGAATATTTTAATTGATAATCAAATATCTTTTCAAAGTCATCAGGAGTAAGCATTTTATCGTCTTCTTTTAACTCTTTTTTGATTTTTTTAATTTCTGTATCACCAATAAAATTTAATAAATCGTTATAAGTTTGTAAATCTCTATCAAGATAACTTCTTTCTAAGTTATTTAAATACTCTATAGCATCTTCTAAATTATTTTGAACATCAATTCTTTCATTTTCAAATAAATATCTTATAGCTATTTTTAATAATTCTTTATCACTAGTATAAGTAGAAATTTTAAAGTATAAATCTTTATCATTTTCACCACTTAAAAACGTTAAACAATCTAAATCAAGACGAAATGTTAATGCAAGTAAGATAAGAAAAATCAATTTATCTTTATCATTTTTAGTTAAATAATGGTTTTGTTTATGTAATAAACTATAAGTATCTTTATTTTTATCTATATTACTATCACTAGATAAAGAATGATTCTTTCTTATATTTTGCACTAATTCAAACATCTTACCATTATCATGAAAAGTTTTTTCAAAGCCAATTTTATCATTAAACAAATGTAATACTTCTCGATAATTTAATTTTACTATTTTCATTACTTGAATATCCGTTGCATTTTTATTAACAATTAAATAAGTGGCTTGTCTAATCTTAAGATAATATTCTTGATCTTTTTGAAAATCCATTAATCATCATCACTTTCTAATAATTTTAAGAAGGCCTCACTAGGTACTTCAACTTTACCAATCATTTTCATTCTTTTCTTACCTTCTTTTTGGGCTTCAAGTAGTTTTTTCTTTCTTGTAATATCGCCACCATAACATTTGGCAAGGACATTTTTGCGCATAGCACTTATATCTTCTCTTGCTATTATTTTAGAACCAATACTTGCTTGAATACTAACTTGAAACATTTGTCTTGGTATTACTTCTCTTAGCTTTTTAGTAATACTTCTTCCCTTTTCATAAGCAAAATCTTTATGAACAATCATCGATAAAGCATCAACTCTATCACCATTAAGTAAGATATCCATTTTTACTAAATTACTTTCTTTATAACCAATAAGTTCATAATCAAATGAAGCATAACCACTAGTTCTACTTTTAAGTTTATCATAAAAATCATAAACGACTTCGGCTAGAGGTAGTTCATAATGAATATTAACTCTCGTATCATTAATAAAATCCATACTCTTATAATTACCTCTTTTATTTTGACAAAGTTCCATGATACTACCTACACAATTAGATGGAGCAATAATATTTGTATAAATATATGGTTCTTTAATAACACTTATTTTTTCTCTTGGCGGCATTTTACTTGGATTATCCACAATTACCATGCTACCATCCGTTAAATAAGTTTCATATACAACAGTTGGACTTGTAACAACAATATCTAAATTAAATTCTCTTTCTAATCTAGTTGTTATAATTTCACTATGTAAAAGCCCTAAAAAACCAGTATGAAAACCAAAACCTAAAGCTTCACTTGTTACAGGTTCAAAAGTAAGAGATGCATCATTTAATTTTAACTTTTCTAAAGCATCTTTTAACATTTCATATTTATTTGCTTCAACTGGATAGATTCCAGAATAAACCATTGGTTTCATTTTATGATATCCGGCAAGTGGTTCTGTAGCTTCCCTACTTAAAACAGTTATAGTATCACCAACATGAACACTAGATATATCTTTTATTGCCCCCGATAAAAAGCCAACTTCACCGCTTGCTAAAGAGTTTAAATTAACTTCTTTTGGGGTTTTAACACCTAATTCAGTAACTTCAAAAACTTTATTAGTAGCCATCATTTTGATTTTATCTTTTATTTTAATTGTACCATCAACGACTTTAATTAATAAAACTACTCCTTTATAACTATCAAAATAAGAATCATATATTAAAGCCCTTGTTTCTTTTTCTTCATTAATTATGGGTGCCGGTATTACTTCCACTATACGATCTAATAATTCTTTTACACCAACTCCGGTTTTACCACTACATAAAAGAATATCTTCATCTTTAAATCCTAAAACATCTATTAATTCTTTTTTTACTTTCGGAATATCAGCATTAGGTAAATCAATTTTATTAATAACTGGGATAATTTTTAAATTTTGTTCCATGGCTAAATATAAATTAGCTAGTGTTTGAGCTTCAATTCCTTGGGCAGCATCAACAACTAAAACTGCACCTTCACAAGCCGCTAAACTACGACTAACTTCATAAGAAAAATCAACATGTCCTGGAGTATCTATTAAATTTAAAATATACTCTTTATTATTATAAGTATAATTTAATTTAACAGTATTTAATTTAATTGTTATTCCTCTTTCTCTTTCAATGTCCATACTATCTAAAAGTTGGTCTTTCATTTCTCTTTTAGATACTGCCCCCGTAATCTCTAAAATACGATCAGCAAGCGTACTTTTACCATGGTCAATATGAGCAATTATCGAAAAATTTCTTATATTTTTGTTATGCATAAAAAACACCAAACTAATAATAACATAATTTATTTAAAAATCAAAGCATTAACTTTTTATAGAAAAATATAAATCACAAGTAATGGCTTTATTGGTATGAACTTTAATAACACCATTATTACTCTCATCATAATCATAGCTTATTAAATCTGAAGGATTTTCTATAGCCCTATTTTTATCATTATAATAAACACACTTAGCATAAGAATAAACATAATTATCATTTTTGCTTGGTAACTTAGCAGATTTTCTAAAACTATCAGCATTGTTACTAGTTTGTAAATATATAGCAAAAAGATTATTATCATCAGTTTTAGGATTATTATTATCTTCATTACCAATATTAATTAAACATAATATACTAACTAACATAGTTACAAATATTAAAATAACGCCCACATACTTTTTATTCATAATAAATCACTCTCTATCTAAATTATATTATATCAATTAAGATAAAGCAAGAAGATGTTATTTAGTAAATATGTTTGACACAATTTGACATTAAAGCTTATATATGATATAATTTTTATTGTTTTAAGAGGTTTTATTATGGGTTATAAATTAGTTTATTATAGTTATGAAGCTAAAAAATATGGAAGTATTAATTTTCAGAAAAGTGATAAAGTTTTGCACTTAAAAGACATTGTCGATTTTACATCACAATTTGCTGAAGAATTTGAATTAAAAAATTATTTAATTGATAATAACTTATTAAAAAAAGAATATCTAAATTACAATATTGGTATAATATCAGTAGGAAAAAAAGGAAAAAAATTATTAGATTATGGTCCTATATATAATAGTGATTTACAATATACTAATATTGCATACATAAAAAATTATTTTCAAACTAATATTAATAATACATCTTTTTTAGAATACTTCTTAAATAAATATTACAATTATCTTATAAATGTTCATGCCTTTAACGAAGATTTATTAATTATTAATGCCCATTATAATAGTTTATTAAAGAGTAACTATCCAATAGATGAAGTAAATAAATATTTAGAAGAATTTTTAAATAGATACATATATCGTAAAAATGCTAAAACTAATAAAATAACAATCAACTATCGTCAAGTAATAGAAATGGGTATGTTTATTAAAAATTATGAAGAAGAATTGTTAATAAATAATATTCACTATGAAGAATTAGAAAAAGAATATAATAATTATTTAGATATAATTAAAGAAGGCAATATTACTGACGAAGATTATAATGCTTATAATATAAGAATGAATAAAATTGATCAAATAATGATTAAAAGAAGAATGAAAGGAAATAAATACTATGGAGTTACCAAAGATTAATATTTTAGATGAATTTCATAAAGTTTTAAGAACGAAAAGTAAACCAGTTAAGTTTCCTTTAAGTAAAGAAGATAAAAAGTTAATTCAAGATATAATTACTTATTTAACAATGAGTCAAATTGAAAAATATTCAGAAGAATATAACTTAAGACCTGGGATGGGACTTGCTTTTATTCAACTTGGAATACCCAAAAACATCTTCGTTATAGTTGAAGAAGTTGATGAAGAAAAATTTCAAAATTATGTTATTATCAATCCCAAAATGATTAGTCATAGTGAAGAATTAATATATGTTGGTGAAGGCGAAGGTTGTTTAAGTGTTAACCGGGAAGTAGATGGTATTGTGCCAAGATATGCGAGAATGCGCGTATCTTACCAAGATATAGATGGTAATACTTGTGAAATAAGAGTAAGAGAAGATTTATCAGTAGCGTTCCAACATGAAATGGATCACTTAAATGGTATCTTATTTGTAGATAAAATTGATAAGAAAAACCCATATAAAGATAAAGAAAAAATGCGAGAAATTTAATCGCATTTTATTTTTTTATACCACTCTTTTTATAATCTTTTAAAACATTAGTATCAAACTTAGTAACTTTTTTACTTTTCATTTTATATTCTTTGATAGCTATTTTAATTAAATCATCAAGTAATTCACTATATTTTTTACCATCAGCTTCCCAAAGATAAAATGCAAGCGAGCCAGGAATAGTATTGGGTTCATTAACATAGTATTCATTTGTTTTACCATTAATTAAATAATCGATTCTTACTACGCCACTTAAGTTTAGTACTCTAAATACATCCTTAGAAGTTTCTTTTATTTTACTCGTTAATTCTTTACTAATACTAGCAGGAATAATCCTACTAGTTGAAGCCATACCTTTACTATGGCCTTTTGTTTTACCACTACCAATATATTTATCTTTAAAAGTTAATATATCATGAGCACTTAAAACTTGTTCTAAACTACTAGTAGTCATATTATCATAACTACCTAAAACACTACAATTAACTTCAATTAAGTTATCTATACCCTTTTCAATAATAATTTTATTATCATAACTAATCGCATCGTTTATGGCATCTTCAATCTCATCTTTACTTGCTACAAATTTAATACCGATACTACTACCTAGAGATGCTGGTTTTACAACAACCGGATAACCAAGTTTATCTATTTCTTTTAAATATTTATCAGGATCTTCTAAATATTCATTATCATAAAACCATAAATAAGGAACAATAGGAATATCACAAGATTTAAAGATTTGTTTCATAACAACTTTATCTTGACCTAAACTTGAACCCAAAACTTTACTTGATGCATAAGGAATACCAACTGTTTCTAAGTAACCTTGTAAAGTACCATCTTCCACATTTTGACCATGAACAATAGGGATTACTACATCAACATTAGTTATAACTTGGGAAAATAATTTACGATAATGAACTAAACAAAATTCATCATCTATTTTTTGCAGTACTACTCTTTTACATTTTTTAATAAGTTCATCTAAATCTTTATAATTTTCGATATTAAATAGTACATCTCCTGTATACCAATCTTTATTTTTAGATATATAGATAGGTATAACATCATAAGTATCTTTATTAATATTATCTATTGCTTGTAAAGCGGAAATAACACTTATTTCATGTTCTACGCTTTGACCGCCAAAAATAACACCAACTTTTAATTTCATATTTTACTTCCTCTCATTAAAGATATCAGGTAAATCATTTTCTAATAAAATATATGCATCTTTTTTAATTTTTAAATTATCTACTATGGTAAAAGCTTCTTTCACATCATTAATAATTTTAATTTTATTATTATCATACCCTTTATCCTTTAGGCCATCTAGTATTGGTTTAGTTTGTTTTTTACCAACTAAAATAACTAAATCGGCTACCTCACTAATTTTACTACCAAATTCATAGTTTTGTCTATATTCATTATCACCAAGTTCAATCATACCCGGTGTCACAATTATTTTTTCGCCAGGCATCATCTTTAAAACATCCAAAGCCATCCTAGAACCAACGGGATTAGAATTATAAGCATCATCAATAATTGTATAATTACTTAATTTTTTGATTTCTAAACGATGTTCAATTGGTTTTATTAAAGATACTCCTCTTTGTAACTCCGAATCACTCATATGAACATATTCACCAAAAGTAATACCTGCTAAAATATTATAAATATTTGGTTTACCTAATAATTTAGTTTTAAATAATACTTTTCTTTTATCTTTAAAATGAACAAGAAATTCCATACCATCTTTAGTCATTTTAATATCACTGGCATAAATATCTGCCTCTTTATTATCGATACCTATCCATTTAACCTCACAATTATTATTTAACTTATAACTTACTTGATAAGAGTCATCTCTATTTAAAATAGCTAGTCCATTACTAGGTAAACTTTCAATTAATTCAAATTTGCCTTTTTGAATATTTTCTTTACTTTTAAATGTTTCTAAGTGAGCTTCCCCAATAATAGTTAAAATACCATATTTGGGCTTAACTAAATCACATAATAATTTTATTCTTCCTCTTTTAAAAGCACCCATTTCCGCAATAAAATAATCATTATATTTATCTAAATAGTTATTAATAGTCATGATAAGACCATATTGTGTATTATAATTTTTAGGACTAGCAATAGTATTATATTTAACACTTAATATATCATTTAAAATATTTTTACTACTAGTTTTACCATAACTACCCGTAATACCAATAACTTCTAAATTAGGCATATTCTTAAGTTTTTTCATGGCTTTACTTTTATAATAATGAAATACATATTTTTCAATTGGTTTATTAATAATATTTGCTATATATATTACTAAGAAATTAATAGTTATTAATAAATTAATTAAATATGAATCATAAATATTAAAATAAATAAATATGAATGGTAACAAGTAGATTATAAAAATAGTAAATAATAATCTTTTAATTCTACTTGTTATCTTAAGTGGTATTTTAACTTGTTCTTTTTTTAAATTATTATATTTATAAATATATAATACTAAATATAAAATATTAATAAGCATTAAATATTTATTTTTAATAAATTTATTTATAATATTTAAGATAAGTAATAAGATATCATAAATATTTAAAACTTCTTTTATATTTTTAATACCCCATTTTAAATAACGATTATTTTCATTATAAAAATTTTGTTGGAAGACATGTAAATTATGTTTAGTTAAGATAAATAGATAAGGAATTACAAATATATATACTAATAAAATCATTTTCTATCTACCTCCAAGAAATTATCTAAGACTACTACGAGTTCATTAATTCTTTCTAAGTAGGCATAATGGGTTGCACCATTAAAGACAACTACCCCAGCATCTTTTATTAAATTCTTAAGTTCATATGCTCTTTTAATTGGCACGGCCGCATCTAAATCACCCCACACCAATAAGGTTGGACACTTAATATTTTTGACATCTTCTTCTAAATTAGTATTTACGGCTTTAACAAGTACCCCTTTCATTATTTCACTAGCATTATTATAATCAGAGGAACCATTCTTTTTACGCATATAATCACTTAAAAATCTTAAACATTTTATTTTTCTAATCTTTTTATATACCTTAGTTTTAAATGTTATTTTTGTACTTTCTGGACAATATGGACTAGCAAGACATATTAATTTATATACAGGATACATGCTGGCATACAATAAAGATATTCGGCCTCCAAAAGAATGACCTACTAATATTACTTTATTTATTTCTAATTTCATAAGTAATTCATGAATAAATTCTACATAATCAAGGGTACTAAATGCATCTTTCGGTTCTGCACTTTTACCAAAGCCAGGTAAATCGACAATAAGGGTATTAAAATATTTATCGTAGAATTCTGCAAGGGGTTTCATCATTTCTATATTTTGACCCCAGCCATGTAAAAAGACAATCGTTGTATCTTTCTTATTCTTATGATATTCATAATTGACAAATACATCTTTTACTAACATAACACACCTCAATTTTCTTTTAATAATTTAAGAATTATTTTTTCTAATTTAGCAGTTTCTTTAGGAATATCGTCTGTTTCAACTTTATAAGGTTTACCAAAAATAATTTTTAAATTTTTACTTCTAAATTTATATTCACCTTTAATTGCAAAAGGAATAATTGTTGCGTTACTTTTAATAGCCATTGATACTGCACCATATTTAAATGGTAATAATGGTTTATTGCTTCGATTTCTTGTCCCTTCCGGAAATATTCCTAAAGCAAGACCTTTATTTAATACTTCCATTGCTTTATCTTTAGCATTTTGATCATGAATTTCTCTATTTACAGGTATACATCCTGTACCTTTAAAAAACCATCTTGTTTTCTTATTATTAAAATATTCAATTTTCGCTAAATAGTGAATTGGTCTATTAATATTTAAAATAGGTAGAAATTGATCCATTAAATGAATATGGTTACCACAGACAATGATGGGACCATCAGGTATATCTACTTTATTAATAACTTTGAAAGGATAATAAAATTTAAATAACCAACCTAAACTATATTTACCAAAGTTAAACCAAAACATATTAAATTCATTTTGCTTATATGATTTAAAAATGATAAAAATTATATTTAAACAAATTAATATTAAAATTATCAATAGTAACATAAAATCACCATATCAATAATATATCATAATTCTAGTAATTAGACTATTAAAAAAATGTAATATCTAATTTATTTTCTTAAAATATTCTTCTTTTCTTTAATTAATTTTTGTTTACTAAATTCTCTTTCAATTTTTTGCATTTCTAAATTATATTCTTCTACTATAGTAGGATTATCAGAATTTAGATAAGTATCTATAAAGCCATCTTGAAAGACGCGAATATACCAATTTAAAGTACATACTGCATATACTTCACGTTTCTCAAATAAATTATTATAATAATTTATTGACTCTTCCATTTTAGCTTTTCTAAATTTTTCATATCTTAAGGAAATTAATATTTTTTCAATTTCTCTATACGAAACACTATTTAGAGATGTAAATTCATTTCTTCTATAAATTTTATTATTGTTATCAGAATATAAACTACTTGGAATAAAAAGCTTTATATCTTTTAAAGTTTTACCATTCTTTAAATCTAATAACCCTTGATAATTATATACGCCATTATAAAAATTGTTACTACTATCTAAAATAGGATTAATAATAAAAGGTAAAATATTATGATTATATGGAGCAGTATTACTATTAGATAATCCTATAATACTTGCAACTATTTCATCATTTTCGCTATTAATCTTATCCATAATAAACTTAATTGCCATTCTTACAGAGTTATATAACTCTTCACTATCTATATCTGATACTCTTTTACTCATCTCTATTCCTTGGGCGATTAAAACATTACCATTACGCATTAATAACACCATGCCAAAATCTTTATATTTATCTGTCGAAATAGATAAAATACGCATATGAGGATTAGTTAAAAAGTTATGAAATAAAACAAAAGCATCACCATTTATTCTAAAACAATTCCCAGCCCGATATCCAATTACTAAATTTCTTATATCATCTAAAGGTAATAATTCAAAATTAAATTCGCCAAACTTAGGAATAGAAACTTGAATAATTGAAGATTTATTTTTTAATTTTAACTTTGCATAAGCATCCATATTTTTATTAATAATTTGCCTTCTATTATCAGTAATATCGTATTTATGATAGTATGACGATACCATATCTTCAATTACATTACCATTTATTTCAGGGTTCTCTATTAAGGAAGCTATATATTTTTCTTTTAAAAGAATAGATAATTTTATTCTATTAAACTTAGTTCCTAATAATTCAATATAATAACTTAAATTATTGTAAAAATAATCAAAATTAATAAATAATTCCATGAAATTACCCTCTAACACTAATCTCATTATGTTATTAGCATCTTTTTTATTATTAAATAAAAATTCATTAAATACAACATTATTATCATTATTAATATCTTTAGTATTTAAATTATTAAATAAGTAATAAATTATTTCATAATCTATTACACCATATTTACCATTCAAAAGATCAATTGTATTATCAAGTCCTATTGAAAGATACATTTTAATAGCAATTTTCATTAACTCTTCATCAGTATTAAAACAAGTAGGTTTTATTTTCCATTCTGGCTTATTTAAAAGTAGTTTTTTTAACAATAAATCATCATTTTTAAAATCAATATTTTTTAGAAGATGAAATATATATTTAATTTGTTTAGTAGGAAGTTTAAAATAATCTATTGGATTAATAATATTATTGACATTCTTTATTATTTCTTTTTCGCTTTTAAAAAAATTAATTAAATCATAAATATTTCGTTTAAGTAAAATAGTAAATAATTCTTTATATTTATCAGTATTAATTAAGTATAGAAATGTTTTATATAAATCTTCTGGTAAAAATTCTATATTATAATAACTATTTAAAAAAAGTTTTACTAAAGGAAGATCATCATTAGATAATTTTAAAAGTAATTTATACAATTTTATAGTATTAAATAAATTTAATTCTTTTTTACTCAGATTTAAAAGAACTTCTTTTTCATTAGTTTGCATAAAACACCCCTATTTGTGGATAATATACTAGCACGAAATATCGAAAAAAACAATATCAAACTATTCACAAAAAAAGAACTAATCAGTTCTTTAATTTGTCATTTAATATCTCTTTTACTATCGTTGGATTAGCTTTACCTCTTGTTTCTTTCATTACTTGACCGACAAAATAATCAAATATATTACTTCTTCCATTTTTATATAATTCAATTTGCGATTGATTATTATTTAAAATAGTATCAATAATATTATTAAGTTCATTTACATCTGATATTTGACTATTTTCTTTGCTTATAAATTCTTTTGGTTCTTTATTTTCATCTAAAGCTTTATTAAATATTTCTTTTGCTTGTTTAGATGAAATATTACCTTTTATTAGTTCGTCAATTATTTCTTTTAAATACTTTGGCTTTAGAAAGAAATCTTTTAATTCCATATTAAATTTATTTAAATAAGCAATAATATTAACAATTAAATAATTGGCACTAGTTTTAGCATCCATGCCAAGATTTAAGCATTCTTCAAAATAATCAGCATATTCTTTATTTTTAATTATTATATTAGTATCATATTCAGATAAACCATATTCATTTATATATTTTTGCTTTCTTTCCCTAGGTAACATTGGAATACTCTTTTTTATTTCTTCAATCCATTCGTTAGTTATTTTATATTTAGGAATATTTGGTTCAACAAAATATTTATAATCAATCGCATCAACTTTATTACGCATTCTTACAGTAGTTAAAGTTTCTTCATCAAATCTTCTTGTCTCTTGTTCAACTTCACTATAACGGCCTTCATCCTTTAATTCTGATTGTCTTTTTATTTCATAATTAATGGCATCTTTAACATTTTGAAATGAGTTAACATTTTTAATTTCGACTTTGGTACCAAGTTCTTTAGCATCATAATCCATAATAGAAACATTAACATCACATCTAATTTGACCCATTTTGGTATCGGCATCGCTAATACCCAAATATTTATAAACAAGACGCATATATTCTAGGAAGGCAACTGCTTCTTCAGCATTATTAAAACATGGCTCTGTAACAAGTTCTAAAAGAGGAACACCTGCTCTATTATAATCAATTAGAGAAGCATCAATATAATGATCTAAACTAGCACTATCTTCTTCTAAGTGAATATCATGAATTAAAACTTCTTTAGTATATCCATCCATATCAATTAAAATTTTACCATTTGTACCAACTGGATCATGCATTTGCGTAATTTGATAACCTTTAGGTAAATCAGGATAATAATAATTTTTACGATCAAAATACATATACTCGGGAACCTTGCAATTTAAAACTAAGGAAGCCATAATAGCACTTCTTACTGATTCTTTATTAACTGATGGTAAGATACCAGGAAAAGCCATATCGATTTCGGAAATATTAAAGTTAGGTATTTCACTATAACCATTTTTAGCTGGTGAGAATACTTTTGAATTACTTTTTAATTCGCAGTGCATTTCTAACCCAATAACTGCTTTATAATTACTCATTAGTACCCTCCTTTGCTATTTGACCTTTATAATTCATTGTTCCCTCTAGAGCATAAGCAATATTTAAAATATTGGCATCATCATAACAATTACCAGTAATATTGATACCTACAGGTAGATTATCAACAAAACCATTAGGTATAGTAATAGATGGGAAACCACCAAAATTACCAATTTGTAAATGTTCTTCTAGAATACTTGTATCACTATTATTAACATGGTCTACACTACCATCAATATAGGGAGCAGGACCAGTACCAACCGGTAAAATAAGACCATCATATTCTTTAAATAATTCTTTCATTTTATCAACAATTAATCTTCTAACTCTTTGGGCATTAACAAAATATTTTTCTTGATTTTCTTTTTGTAAGATATAAGAACCAATTACAAATCTTCTTTTAATAAGAGTTGAAAATCCTTTAGTACGATGATCTTTAATAATTTCCATGACATTATCACCTTTACCCCTTGGTCCAAAGATAATACCAGTTAAATTAGACATATTACTTGTGGCTTCAGCACAACTTAAACAAACATAAACAGATGGAATTGCTTGAAGAAGGGTTTTATCAATACTTACTGAGTCAATAGTAACCCCTAAAGATTTTAAATTATCTAAAGTTTTAAAATAATTATCTAAATGTTTCTTTAAAGTATCATCAATATTTGGATAATTAGCGAAATCAACTATTTCTTTTATATAAAATAATTTCTTACCTGAAACATTACCATCTAAACTATCTAATAGATGGATATTACTAGAATCAAAACTAGTTAAATCTTTTTTATCTTTTCCTTTCATGGCATCTACGACAATAGCTGCATCTTCAACCCTTCTTGTTAAAACACCACAATGGTCTAAAGATGATGCAAAAGGAAATAAACCATATCTTGAAATCATACCATAAGTAGGTTTATAACCAACAATACCACAATAAGCAGCTGGCTTACGAATAGAGTCACCGGTATCACTACCTAAAGCATATGGATAAACACCTGCACTTACTGCACAAGCACTACCTGATGAAGATCCTCCACACATTCTTTTTTGATTCCATGGATTTAATACATTACCCGTATGACAAGTTGTCCCAGTTCCACCCATACCAAACTCATCTAAAGCCGTTTTATTAACCGGTACTGCTCCACACTTTTCTAAGTTTTTAACAGCAGTTGCTGTAAAAAATGGAACATAATCTTTTAAAGTATTTGATGAACCAGTTGTAAGTATTCCTTTTGTCGAATAATTATCTTTTATACCATAAGGAATACCAGAAAGTAAGTTATCATTTACAGATACCCCTTTAGCATCATCCAAAATAGTAACAAAAGCATTGCATTTTTCTTGTAAAGTGTGAGATTTAGCTAAAGCTTCTTTAACTAAATCATCACTACTTACTTTATTATTTATTAATAGTTCATGTAACTCTTTAATACTTTTATCCATCATTTTTTACTCACCTCAACAACATTAGGTACTTTTATTTGTCTTCCTTCTGTAGAATCTGAGTTAGCTAGGGCATCATCAATATTAATACTTTCTTCATATTCATCTTCTCTAAGTTCATAAGTAAAATCATCTAATGTATGGGTCATTGGTGGAACTTCACTTATATTAGGTATTTTCGTTATTAATTCCATATTTTTATCAATAATATCAAATTCATCCAAAACTAATTTATTTTCTTCTTCTGTTAGTCCAATAAGTAATTTATCAGCATATGAATCAACCATTTCTTTTGTAAATTTACGCATAAAGACCTCTTAATATTCACATGTTTTTGGACATCTTGGGTAAGGAATAACATCTCTAATATTATCAACACCAGTTAGATAAATAAGTAATCTTTCAAAGCCCATACCAAAACCGGAATGAACACAACCACCATAACGACGAAGATTTAAATACCATTCAAGGCCTTCCCTACTCATGCCAAGTTCTTGCATTCTACTAACTAATTTATCATAATCTTCTTCTCTTTGACTACCACCCATAAGTTCACCAGCACCAGGTACTTCTAAATCAACTGCAGCTACTGTTTCATTATCAGGGTTAAGTTTCATATAGAAGGCCTTAATATCTTTTGGCCAATTTTTAATAAAGACTGGTCCATTAAAATATTCGGTAATATATTTTTCATGTTCTTTTGCAATATCTTCCCCATATTCTGGTTCAAATTCCCATTTAACATCGGCTTCTTTTAATATTTTAATAACATCTTTATGATCAATTCTTGTAAAATTGCTATTTAATAATTTATTTAATTTATCGATTAAACCATTTTCAACAAATTTATCAAAGAATTCCATTTCTTCTTTCGCATTATCTAAAACATATTTAACTACATATTTTAGCATATTCTCCATTATATCCATATCACCTTCTAAATCACAGAAAGCAATTTCTGGTTCAATCATCCAAAATTCAGATGCATGTGTTTTTGTATTAGAATTTTCGGCTCTAAAAGTTGGACCAAATGTATATGTCTTTTTATAACTTAGAGCAAATGTTTCTGCTTCAAGTTGTCCGCTTACTGTAAGATTTGTCATCTTTCCAAAGAAATCTTTAGAATAATCAACATCACCTTTTATTTTATCTAAAGGAATTGTTGTTACTTGGAACATTTCACCAGCCCCTTCACAATCACTTGATGTAATTAAAGGAGCATGAAAATAAACATAACCATTTTCTTGAAAATATTTATGAATGGCATAAGCAGCAATACTTCTTACTCTAAAAACAGCTTGAAATAGATTAGTTCTAGGTCTTAAATAAGCTTGTTCTCTTAAAAATTCTCTGGTATGTCTTTTTGGTTGAATTGGATAATCTTCAGGACAGTTACCAAGTAATTCAATACTTGTTGCTTGCATTTCAATATCTTGATTTCCTTTTGATTTAATAATTTTACCAGTAACTTTAATGGCACAACCGACAAGTAATTTTTTAACTTCTTCAAAGTTACTTAATTTTTCATCATATACAACTTGTAAATGTGTTTGACATGTACCATCAGAAAAATCAATAAAACCAAATGTCTTTTGATCACGATGGTTTCTAATCCAACCACATATAGATACTTCTTTATCTAAATATTTATCTTTATCTTTTAATATATCTTTTAAATCCATTTTAATTTTCCTTTCTTTATATTATGGGTTCAATCTATTAGGACCACGGAATATGAACATTTCTTCTTTTAAAGAAGGTAGCTCTAATAATAACATATTAACCCTATCTACACCAATAGCAAAACCACCATGAGGAGGACAACCATACTTAAAGAATTCCATATAAAATTCTACATCTTTACCTAATCCTTTTTCATCGGCTTGACGTCTTAATACTTCAAAACGATGTTCTCTTTGAGCACCAGTTGTAATTTCGGTACCCTTCCAAATTAAATCGTAACCTTGAGGTACATCGTTTTCTCTCATATGATAGAAGGCCCTTTTTGTTTTAGCAAAATCAGTTACAAAAATAAATTCATGACCATATACTTCTTTCACAAACTTACCAGTTAAATTTTCTGCCTCAGCATTCATATCACCAACATCAAATTCTGGTATTTCATAATTATATCTTTTATGTAACTCTTGGTATAAATCTTCTAATCTAATTCTTGGAAATGGTTTAGTAGGAACTATTACATCAACATTAAATAGTTCTTTAATTTTATCACCATATAAGTTTTTAACATTAGATAGTCCAGCAATTAATAAATCTTCTTCTAAATCCATAACATCTTCATAAGAATCAATATAAGCCATCTCAACATCGAAAGATGTAAATTCTGTCGTATGACGATTAGTATTAGAATTTTCGGCTCTAAAAGCTGGGGCTATTTCAAATATTCTTTCTAAACCACTAGCCATTGCCATTTGTTTATAAAATTGTGGACTTTGAGCCAAGTATGCTGTACGATCAAAATATTTAACTTCAAAAACGGAAGAACCAGATTCAGAAGCTGCTCCAATAAGTTTAGGCGTATGAATTTCCGTAAAATCTTTGCTTACTAAATAAGAACGCATCCCATCAACTAAAGCTGCTTGGCATAATAACATTAAATTATTTTTTTCGCATCTTAAATCAATCCAACGATAATCCATTCTTGTATCAATATTAGCAGTATCATCAATAGGTAAACTTTCGGCACTACTAAGTACCAAAACATCATCAGGTAAAAATTCTTTACCACCTTGTTTAACATATTCACTTTTAACCATTTTACCTGTAAAAGATAAAATACTATTCGCTAGAATTCCTTCTAATTTCTTAACTATTTCGGCATTATTATTTTTATCAATTGACACTTGGATAAAACCACTACGATCTTTTAAAATAATAAATATCATATATTTAGTGTCTCTAATAGTCGTAGCCCAACCACTAATTTTACTTATTTCATTTTCTTTTAATTCATTTATTAATATTCTTTTCATAGCTTACTCCTATAAATTACCAATGATATATTCAGTTAATTCATCGATATCTACTTTTTCTTCTTCTTTAGTTCTATTATCTTTAACATTAACTAAACCCTTTTGTAAATCCTCATTATTTAATATAATTAAATATTTAGCATTTAACCTGTCTGCTTCTTTAAATTGACCCTTTAATGCTTTATTTAAATTATTTGTTTCTGTAACTATTCCATTTAATCTTAAATTTTGGGTAATATCTAAAGCATATAATTTTTCTTCTTCAGATACATACATTACATAACATTCAATATCTTTTTTAACATCTTTATATAATTCTATTTCTTTTAAAGTATCAACTACTCTATCCATCCCACAAGCAAAACCAATACCATAAGATTCTGGACCATCTAATTCTTTAATAAGTTTATTATAGCGGCCTCCACCTCCTAAAACATTGGCTTTTGTTTCTTCATTATCTAAAGATACTATTTCAAAAACAGTATGATCATAATAATCAAGACCTCTTACAATATTTGGATTTACTTCATAATCAATATCAAGTAAGCCCAAATATTTTAAAACAGTATCAAATCTTTCTTTACTTTCTTTATTTAAATAATCAATTGTTTTAGGGGCATTTTTTAAAATATCACTATCTTTATCGACTTTACAATCAAGTATTCTTAAAGGATTAGTTTTAAATCTTTCCCTGCAATCTTCACATAAATCATTAATATGTGGTTCTAAATACTTAACTAAAGCATTCTTATAATTATCTCTCGATTCATTATCTCCCAAGGAATTAATATTTACTTGTAAATTACCAATATGTAATGCTTCTAAAATACGATATTGTAAACTAATAACTTCAGCATCAATAATGGGGTCACTTCCCCCAAGAACTTCGACACCAAATTGGGTAAATTCTCTTAACCTACCTTTTTGTGGTCTTTCATAACGATACATTGTCCCATTATAATAATATTTTTTTATATCTGGTGATGCATATAATTTATTTTCAATATAACTACGAACAACACCAGCCGTTCCCTCTGGTCTTAGAGTAATATTTCTTCCACCTTTATCTTGAAAATCATAAGTTTCTTTTTTAACAATATCAGATGATTCCCCAACACTTCGATGAAATAACTCACTTGCCTCAAATATAGGAGTTCTAATAAACTCATAATTATAAGCACTACACATAGTAGCCACAACTGAATTTACATACTCCCAAAGTATGGCATCACTTCCGGTAATATCTACTGTTCCTTTTGGTTTTGCTATCATTTTATTTCCCTCTTTCTAAAATAAAAAGACCTAGATATAAGGGCGATTATTCTCACGGTACCACCTTACTTAGGTCTTTAATTTTTATCGCTTATGCGTTTCTAATTCTGAAAGTGTCTTCCTATAATTATTAATGTTTGACTTTTCCACCATCCGTCTTCGCTTTAAACTTATTAATAATAAGTACTTCTCTTTCCATAGAAAATATATTAATATTTTATTACTTTTTATTTATTTAGTCAATATTCTTATCTTCTTTTTCTAAGTAAATTCTTGTCTAATAAAGAATCATTTTGGAAGAAAAGATACATAATTTTTAAATCTCTAATTACATTAATATCTAAATCCGTAATTATAGCAACTCTATTTTCTGGATAATTTAAATTAATTAAAAATAATGCTAATAATTTTTGTTTATCAATTATTTTATCTAAATTAATAGCAAATTCATATTCACCTAATTCTTGTTCAATATTATAATACATTTTTTTAGGAAAAATATCTAAAATATCTTTACCAGTTACTTCTTTAAGATATGTTTTAAAATCATCAGAAATTAAATTATTATAAAAACTATTATCAATTGCAAGTATTTTTTTGTATTCCTTTAATAAATCTTCTAATTCTAAATCAAAATAAGTTATTTTTTCTAATTCTAAGTAATATGCTTGTCTTATTAAAGAAATATCTTTCGTCCAATTTACTTTATAACCAATATTTTTTTCAATTATTTCTCCTAAAGCATATAAATTTAAAAAATCTTTTAATAAACTTTTCTCATAACTGTTTAATTTATCCAAACTTTTTAAATCAAATCCTTTAACACATGCTAAAGTTTCTATGACAAATTTTCTTTCTTTTTCTATTTCAACTAATGTATCTATATCTTCAATTTCTTCTTTAGATAAATCAATTTTTTTCATTTCTTTAGGTATTTTAACAAGTATTTTTTCTATTTCATCCATCTTTTTTTCCATTATTACCACCCTTTATCATTTCTTTAATGTTTTTTGTTTATTACTAAATATATTTATACTATCAAACTTTTCATCAATAATTGCATTAAGATTATCTTCTAACATTTTATGATTAGTACTATTATCTATTTGAACTATATTTACAAAATATCTAATAAACAAAGAAAAATTATTAATTTCATTTCCTTCTAAAGCATTATTATTTCCATAATCGTCTAAATTAATAGCAAAATTATATTTGCAAAGTAATCTAAATAATAATTGTAAATAAGCTATTTTCTCATTAAAAGTATCAAAATATTTATTAAAAATATGATTAAAAAAAGTTTTAAAATTATCTTTTTTACTAAAATAAACATCAATTATATCTATACTTTCCATTAAATCAATAACATTTTCTAAATCATCAGCAATATTGATAAATGAATCAGTCAATTTTTCTTTAATAAAATATTCATCAATTAATATTTCTGGCCAAAAGAAATAATCACTAATAATTCTTGGTTCAACATATGCTAAAAAATTAGCATAGTTAAAAGAATCTGGTTCATAGTTAGTACCATGATACAATAAATAAGGATTTTCTAATATACTTTTTAATTTTGTCGCGGTATACTCAGAATTTGCTCGATTAAATAATTCAACACTATTTTTAATATATAAATCACCTTTATTTAATATTGTTTCATTTTCTAAAAAGCTTTTTATTATATCAACATAATATCTTTTATC